>NZ_JACVJJ010000108.1:0-120773 GCF_015711935.1 Candidatus Solincola tengchongensis | reverse complement strand
AGTATGGCCCGGCCCAGCTCGAAGACCAACTCCGCCGTCCTTTCCTCTATCTCCTCTATCCCCTTCGCTTCCTCCGCAAGACGTAGTATGATTTCGTTCAGCAAGAGAGATCACCCCTTTCTTCCTGTTAACTTAGCTTGTTTTGTCAGGATGATAGGGTGGTCTCTCGACTCTTTTCAACCCGGAAAGCGCCTACTGAAACGATACAGCACCAGCCCCTTCAGTTCTTCCGATTTGCTCGCCTCCGCAGGATTGCGGGAGTTCTCCAAATTATTTTTCAAACCGGAAAGCGCATACCGGAACGGTACAACACCGCTCTCCTCGAGATTCCGGCGGCGTGGGGGCGGGAAGATGACGACGGATCCCCTGGCTCTCGGGGTAAGGCGACTCACGGGGGGAGAGCGGCCCGGGTGCGGCAGCGGTTCAGGCCACCGGCGCATCGCGTAGCCGCACGGGCAGGAGTTGTGCGAGCCGGGGATTGCTTCCCGGCACGTAATAATGCTGTTTTGCGGGATAAAGACGAGGTGTGCACGTACCTCCGTCACGGCCATGGTTTATTATGGATAGAGATGGCGGGTAAACGAGATGTTCGGAGGAAGGTGGGCGCCATGCTCGGCCTGTATTTCGACGGAGAGCTCAGACTGCGGGACGACCTACCGGTACCGGAGCCCGGACCGGGGGAGGCCCTGATCAAGGTGATGGCCGCGGGAATCTGCCACACCGACCTGGAGATAGTGCGGGGTTACATGGATTTCAAGGGCATCCTGGGGCACGAGTTCGTCGGAGTGGTGGAGAGGAGCGACAATCCCCAGTGGGTGGGGAAGAGGGTGGTGGGGGAGATAAACTGCTCCTGCGGCGTCTGCGCCATGTGCATCGAGGGAAGGGCCCGCCATTGCCCCCAGCGCACCACCCTGGGGATCAGCGGAAGGGACGGGACCTTCGCCGAGTACGTGGTACTTCCCCTGGCCAATCTGCACCTCGTCCCGGATACCATGCCCCTTTACACGGCGGTCTTCGTGGAGCCGCTGGCAGCCTGCTTCCGCATAACCGAGCAGGTGCACGTCACCCCCAGGCTGAAGGTCGCCGTACTTGGGGACGGCAAGTTGGGGCTATTAGCCGCCCAGGTCATGCGCCTGACGGGCTGTTCGCTGGTGGCCATCGGCCGCTATCCTCACAAGCTGAAGATACTGGACCGCTTGGGGATCCGCACCGCCCTGGAGGAGGGATACCGGCCGGAGAGGCAGTTCGACCTGGTGGTGGAGTGCACCGGCCGCCCGGAGGGCTTCCGGCTGGCCCGGGAGTTGGTCAAGCCGGCGGGCACCATCGTCCAGAAGAGCACCTTCGTGGAGCGGGTGGACCTGGACATCTCCCGCCTGGTGGTGGACGAGGTCCAGGTCATCGGTTCGCGGTGCGGTCCCTTCCAGCCCGCTATCCGGGCTCTCATGCGCGGGCTCATCAACGTGCAGGACCTCATCGACCGGCGCTTCCCACTGGAGATGGGGCTGCAGGCCTTCGAGTACGCCATGCGTGACGGTTCCCTCAAGGTCATCCTGGAGATGCGCACCTACCCGGCGGAGGGCCTGCGCAAGCCGGGAGAACTGGAGGAGGAGCCGGTAATCTGAGGTTCCTCCCTCCAGTTATTTGAAGCTGCGGAACCGTGATTCCACACGGCTCCAGAGCTACACGGTTTGATCGTCTGTCCGGCAGGGGCGGGGAGGCGTCCTCCTATCGCCATTCCGGTCCGGGTAGGGAGTGAGCGAAGGGGAAGGTGGGGCCCGGGAGCGCGTGCGGCCCTGGCCCGAACGGTCCGGGTGATAAGGTCAGGCTGATAAGGAGGTCGTTGCATGGAGGAGGAGTTCCTGAAGGTGTGCCGCGGGGAGGAGGAGGCGGACCTCCTGCTCTTAGGCGGCCTGGTGGTCAACGTCTTCACCGGGGAGATAGCGGAACATGCGGTTGCCGTACACGGCGGGAGGATAGCCGGCTTCGGCGAGAGGCCGGCCCGCGAGGTTCTGGACCTCAAAGGTGCCTTCCTCTGCCCCGGTTTCATCGACGGCCACGTACACATCGAGTCCTCCATGGTCACCCTGCCGGAGTTCGCCCGCGCCGTGGTGCCGCGGGGGACCACGGCGGTGGTCACCGATTACCACGAGATAGCCAACGTCCTGGGCACGGAGGGGCTTCGGTACATGATGGATCTGGCCGAAGGCCTGCCTTTGGATGCCTTGATCATGCTCCCCTCCTGCGTTCCCGCCACGCCCATGGAGACCTCCGGCGCCGTGTTGGAGGTGGAGGACCTGCTCCCCTTGCGGGAGGCGCCTTCGGTCATCGGCCTGGGGGAGATGATGAACTTCCCCGGCGTGGTCCACGGAGACCCTTCGGTGATGGCCAAGCTGGAGGCCTTCGCGGGCCTCCCCGTGGACGGGCACGCCCCCGGCCTGCGGGGGAAGGAACTGGACGCCTACCTGGCGGCGGGCGTGGAATCGGACCATGAATGCGTGGATCCCGAGGAGGCCAGGGAAAAACTGGAAAAAGGGATGTACGTTTACATACGCGAGGGCTCCACGGCAAAAAACCTGGAATCCCTTCTTCCCCTGGTCGATTCCCGCAGCGCCGATCGCTTCCTCCTGGTCACCGACGACAAGCAGCCGGAGGACCTGTTGGTGAACGGGCACCTGGACGCCGTGCTGCGACGGGCGGTGGCGCTGGGCATGGACCCGGTGACCGCTCTGCGCCTGGTGACCCTGAGCCCGGCGCGGCGTTTCCGCCTGCCGGGGAGGGGAGGCATAGCGCCCGGATGGTGGGCGGACCTGGTGGTTCTTGAGGACCTGCGCGACTTCCGGGCCCTCAAGGTCTTCAAGCGCGGGAAGCTGGTGGCCGAGAAGGGAGAATATCTGGAGCCCCACCGACAGGGACCGCCGGCGCCCGGAGCCATGAAGATAGCCTGGGAGAGGATCCCCTCCCTGGAGATCCCCGCCGGAGGCGGGAGGATGAGGGTCATAGGCGTGATCCCCGACCAGATAGTCACCGAGTCCCTCCTCGAGACGCCCAGGGTGGAGAAGGGGTTGGTGTTGACCGACACGGAGCGCGACATCCTCAAAGCCTGCGTCTTCGAGAGGCACCGGGGGACCGGCAACCTGGGGATGGGGATGGTGCGCGGGATGGGGCTGCGCGAGGGGGCTCTGGCCTCCACCGTGGCCCACGATTCCCACAACCTGGTGGTCGTGGGAGTGGATGACCGGGACATACTCCTCGCCGCGAGGCGCGTGGAGGCCATGGGAGGAGGGCAGGTCGCGGTAAGGGGAGGGGAGGTCATCGCGGAGCTTCCCCTGGACGTCGCCGGCCTGATGTCCACCCTGCCCTTGGAGGAGGTGGCGGCGAGGGTGAGGGCGCTGCGGGAGGCGGCCGCTCGCCTGGGATGCCCACTCCGGGAACCATTCATGGCCTTGTCCTTCCTCGCCCTTCCGGTGATACCGGAGCTGAAGATGACCGACCGGGGGCTTTTCGACGTGGGTTCCTTCCGACACGTGGCCCTCTTCGCGGACTGACGCCCTCCGTGCCTCAGGTCCTAGGCCGGTGGCGGAGGTAGCGGCATGTGGTCGCCGGGACGGAACGGCGCCGCCGGCGGAACAAGCGGTTGACAGAAGATGGAAAATGGCGCGCGGCGGTCCTGTGATGGAAAGATTGAGCGACGTCGAGGATTGGGCCAAGTCGGCTCGCGCCCAGGTGGGAACGTTTTCCCACGGGCGTGGGGATACGGAGCGACTCCTCTCCCGCGGGGAGGAAATGGTCCGGGCGTTCCAGGAGGCCATGCTCAAAAGGAGGGGGGCGGAGATGACGGCCGCCCTTTTTCTTCTCCTGATCCTCGGCGCGAACTTCCTTCGCGGCTGGGCGGCCTGCCGCAGGGCCAAAAAGGCCTGGCGCGGGTTGTGATATACTTGGTTCACGGCTGAAATGCGGGAATTCCGCGTTATTTCGCCTCATGCGCGGGGAATACCGTGCGAAGCTGGAAGGCCGCTTCTTCAGAGATGGGGTGACATCCACACCGATCCTCGAAGGTGCGGCTGCAGGAAGGAGGACGGCTGGGAAAGGAAGAGGCACGGGAGGTCAGCGGCAATGGAGATCAAAAAGGTGTTCGTGGTCGGCTCCGGCCTGATGGGAAGCGGCATCGCCCAGGTGACCGCCTTTGCCGGTTACCAGGTTAAGATGCACGACGTGGACGAGGAACGCACCGCCAAGGGCATGGAGGCCATCCGGGGCTCCCTGGGAAAGTTCCTCTCCAAGGAAAAGATCACCCAGGAACAGCATGATGCCGCCCTTGCCAACCTGAGCACCACCACCGACCTCCGGGAGGCTTCGGACTGCGACCTGGTGGTGGAGGCGGTCTTCGAGGACCTGGAGGTGAAGAGGCAGGTATTCTCACAGCTGGACGAGATATGTCCGCCGCACACCATTCTGGCCACCAACACCTCGGCCATCCCCATAACCTCCATCGCCGCGGCCACCAAGAGGCCGGACAAGGTGGTGGGAACCCATTTCTTCAGCCCGGTGCCCCTGATGCGGCTGTGCGAGATAATCCGGGGACTCCAGACTTCCGACGAGACCATGGAGATCGCCGAGAGGTGGGCGCAGTCGGTGGGCAAGGAGACGGTGCGGGTGCTCAAGGACCATGCCGGTTTCATCGCCAACCGCCTCTACCTCCCCATGGGCATGGAGGCGGCCAGGATGCTGGAAGCCGGAGTGGCCACTCCCGAGGATATCGATAAGGCCATGCGCCTGGGGTACAACCTGCCCATGGGTCCGCTGGAACTGGCGGACATGACCGGCATCGACGTCCTCATGAACGCTTCCCTAGCCATCTACAACGACACCGGGGATCCCAAGTATTATCCTCCGCCGCTGGTGCGCCGCATGGTCGCCGCGGGGCTCCTGGGGCGCAAGACGGGGCGGGGTTATTACGATTATTCCAGCGGCAAACAGGAGAGCTACTGGAAGTTGTGATCCCCGCCGCTGGTGCGCCGCATGGTCGCCGCGGGGCTCCTGGGGCGCAAGACGGGGCGGGGTTATTACGATTATTCCAGCGGCAAACAGGAGAGCTACTGGAAGTTGTGATCCCCGCCGCTGGTGCGCCGCATGGTCGCCGCGGGGCTCCTGGGGCGCAAGACGGGGCAAGGGTGATCAACGCGTTCCCGCGGCGGACGGGGAGGCCGCGAGAGCCTGCAGAACGCGCACCTAGGCTTTGAACGCGGAGGCGGCGATAAAAGCGCATCGCCGGAAGGGTCATCGCCGGAAGGAGGGGGCCCGGAGACTCTCTCCGCATTTGAAAGGGGGCATGGATGGAGGAACGGGGCTCCATCGCCTGGGAAGTGGTCGGGGGTGCCGGATGGGTCTATTTCAACCGCCCGGAGAGGCTCAACGCCTTGCCGCCGGGTTCGGTCCGTGACCTGTGGGCCTGCCTCAACGCCCTCGAATCGCGCGGCGAGGTCAGGGCGGTGGTCTTCTCCGGGCGGGGTGAGGCTTTCTGCGCCGGCATGGAGCTGAGCGACCTGGAGGGCGCCACCCCGCTGGCGGCGCGGCGCCGCGCCCGCGAGGCCCAGATGATAACCAACCGCATAGCGGAGCTCACCGTCCCCACCATCGCCGCGGTGAACGGCGTGGCCATGGGGCTGGGTCTGGAGATCTGCCTGGCCTGCGACCTGGCCCTGGCGACCCCCAGTGCCCGCTTCGCCTTTCCGGAGATACGGCTGGGGATGATCCCCTCCGGGGGAGGCACCCAGAGATTGGCCCGCCTTGTGGGGCTGCGCCGTGCCCGCGAGATGCTCCTCACCGGACGCGTGGTGAACGCGGAGACGGCGGCGGCGTGGGGGTTGGTGAACAAGGTGGTGGGGGATGAAGAGCTGGAGTCACGGGTGCGGGAATGGGTGGACAAGCTCTCCCAGGGAGGGAGGACAGCCCTCTACCTGGCCAAACGCAGCCTGAACCGTTCCCTGGACCTGGACATCACCCACGGCATGGAGCTCGAACTGGAATCCTTTTCCACCTGCTTCGCGAGTGGAGATCCGGCACGCGGCATGCGCCGTTTCACGGAGGAGAGGGCCTCGCGGGAAGCGTCCGCCGTTGGAGGGGGACCCGAGGCCGGCGGGGAGGAGCAGGAAGCCGCGGGGGTCGCCTTCACGGCCTCGGGAAGCGCACCCGAAGTGGACAGCGGGGAGCCGGAAGAGGAAGAGGAGGAAGACCTCTTCGAGTGAGGGACCCCGCTGGGACCCTGTTTTTTGAGCCCGGCGGAGATTGAGGGTGCACGGTTGCGGTAGGCGCCTCGGGTATCGGCCGACCTTTGCATCCGCGCCTCACGTTGTAAGGCGGCGAATCCCAGGGCGCTGTCGGTTCTCCGACTTGGAGAGAGGCGCCCATCTCCTCTGATCGACGCCGTTTCCGCTTTGCCTGTATGCATGGGCCTTTCCCGGACATGGGGCGCTCGAGGCCCGCCGTGGAAGGCAGTGCGGTCCGGACTGCCTGCCGGTGCATCCTTCACGGCACCGAGGGTTAAACCGTATACAACAAGTCCCCTGATGGCCTTGTCCTCCTCCGGCGAGGGCTGAGGGAGGTGTGCTCACCCCCGTTCGAGGCGGGGCGGCGTTCCCGCCTGCCGTGGAGGCGGGTAAGGGGAGCGGGTAAGGGACCGTATCCCGGCCGGTGCGCGAGGAGAGTGACTGAAGCGGCATCGCCGGCGCGCCGGCTTCTGGACCGGAAAAGGAAGGCAAGGAGGCGAGATGAACGCTGAGAACTGGGAGTTCAAACATCTTGTCGTGGAACGCGACGAGGAGGGGATAGCCGTGCTGCGGCTGAACCGCCCGGAAGCCAGGAACGCACTGAACCTGGAGCTCATAGCCGAGCTGGGCCGCGCCGCGGACATGTTGGCGCGGGACGGTTCCGTGCGCGCGGTCATCGTGACCGGCGGTGAGGAGGTCTTCGCCGCCGGGGGGGACATCAAGGAGATGGCGGATAAGTACGCCCCAGATATGCTCAACGCTTACGGGGCAGATCTTTCGGGTTTCGAGAAGATCGAGCGCATCCCCAAGCCGGTCATCGCCGCGGTCAGCGGTTACGCCCTGGGAGGGGGATGCGAGCTGGCCCTGGTCTGCGACATGATCGTGGCCTCGGAGACCGCCGTCTTCGGCATGCCGGAGATCACCCTAGGTATCATCCCCGGGGCGGGAGGGACGCAGCGCCTTCCCCGCCTGATAGGCCCCCACCGGGCCAAGGAGATGATCTTCACCGGCTCCTTCTTCGACGCGCGAACCTGCCTGGAGATGGGCCTGGTAAACAGGGTGGTCCCGGTGGAGCGGCTCATGGAGGAGGCCAGGGAGCTCGCCCTTCGCTGCATCCGCAACGGGGCCGTGGCCCTGGCCTGCGCCAAAGCCTGCGTCAACGAGGGGATGAACACCGACCTCTACACCGGGCTGGCCTACGAGCGTAAGTGCTTCTCCCTGCTCTTCTCCACCGAGGACCAGAAGGAGGGAATGCGGGCCTTCATCGAGAAACGCAGGCCCGCCTTCAGAGGGAGGTAGAGGACGCCGGCTTGCGAGGCCGGGGCGGGGAGGCGGAAGGAAAGAGGTTCAAGGAGGCCTTGGACGGAGCCGTAGGGAACGGAGGGCTTGCTTTCCGTGGAGCACGGCGGTTGGCGCGCGGGGTCAGGGCAGAGGGCATGGGATCCTCACACCCCCACATGGACCTGAAGGCGGAACGACCTGATCGACGAGGGAGGTGCGGAGATTGATTTCCTTCCGGTTGAGCGAGGAGCAGGAGGCCGTCCGCAGGGTGGCCCACGAGTTCGCGGAACGGGAGATCCGCCCGGTGGCCGCGGAGTACGATGAGAGGGAGGAGTACCCGGAGTGGTTCGTGGAGAGGGCTTTCCGGGCCGGCTTCACCTATACCTACGTGCCCGAGGAGTACGGAGGACAGGGCATGGACTTCCTCACTGCCTGCATCGTCAACGAGGAGCTGGCCTGGGGATGCTGCGGGTTTGCCACCATCCTGGGGGCCAACAACCTGGGGGTGACACCTCTTCTTGTGGCCGGGAGCGAGGAGCAGAAACGCAAGTATCTCACCGACCTCACCTCCCGCCCTTCACTCGCGGCCATGGCCCTCACCGAGCCCGAGGCGGGCTCCGACGCCGGGGCGGTGAGGACCACCGCCGTCCGGGATGGGGATTTCTACGTCCTCAACGGGACCAAGTGCTTCATCTCCAACGGGGGCATCGCCGACCTGCACACCGTGTACGCCTCCACCGATCCCTCACGGGGTACCCGCGGCCTCTCCTGCTTTCTGGTGCCCAAAGGGACCCCGGGCCTCTCCGGCGGCAAGAAGGAGCGCAAGATGGGGGTGCGCGCTTCAGTGACCTCCGAGGTCATCCTCTCCGACTGCCGGGTCCCGGTGGAGGACCGCCTGGGGGAGGAGGGTCAGGGGTTCAAGATCGCCATGATCACCCTGGACAAGGCGCGCGTCTCCGTGGCCTCCAGTTCCGTGGGCATAGCGCGCGCCGCCCTGGAGGCGGCGGTGGATTACGCCCGGCAGCGGGTACAGTTCGGCCGCCCCATAATCGAGAACCAGGCCATCCAGTTCATGCTGGCGGACATGGACATGGACATCGAAGCGGGAAGGCTCATGTACTACAAGGCCGCTTGGCTGGAGACGCAGGGCATGCCCTTCACCCGGGAGGCGGCCATGGCCAAGACCTTCTGCTCGGACATGGCCATGCGGGTGACCACCGACGTTGTGCAG
The DNA here is from genome assembly GCF_015711935.1 of Candidatus Solincola tengchongensis. Classification (NCBI taxonomy): domain Bacteria; kingdom Bacillati; phylum Actinomycetota; class Candidatus Geothermincolia; order Candidatus Geothermincolales; family Candidatus Geothermincolaceae; genus Candidatus Solincola; species Candidatus Solincola tengchongensis. The sequence continues at coordinate 111,995 of NZ_JACVJJ010000108.1, read as the reverse complement.
GTCTTCGGGGGCTACGGGTACATGCGCGACTACCCGGTGGAGAAACTCATGCGGGATGCCAAGATAAACCAGATCTGGGATGGGACCAACCAGATCCAGCGCCTGGTCATGGCCCGTTCCCTCCTGGGACGCTGAGAACAGGAGGTATTGCATCGTTTCAGCGAGCGCTTTTCAGGTTGAAGGAGGTCGAGAGACCAAGCTGTCATCTCGACAGAAGAGGCACAGAAGAGGCAAATAGACAGGACATGAAGGAGCGATCCCTCAAAGTTGGATATGAAAACATGGTACTGTGCCCGGCTTGCGGAGCGTGGAGCCCGGAAGAGATGCGGGGTGGTGAAGCGCGCAAGAAGTGATTTAGTATTATAGACGTCGCGCGGCGGGAAAGCGGCAAGCCATGCTGCCCGCTGCGCCGAGGAAGGGAGGGCCTCTTAAGAGAGCAACGGATGAGGAAAAAGGAGGTAGGGTATGGACTTCGAGCTCTCTCCGGAACAGAAGGCCTTTTTCAAGGAGGTCAAGGAATTCGCCGCCAGGGAGATAGCTCCCAATACGGAGGAATACGACCGTAAGGGCGAGTTCTACTGGGAAGGATGGAAAAAAATGGCAGATATGGGCCTGCTCGGCCTGCCCTTCCCGGAGGAGTACGGAGGGTCGGGCGCGGGAGCCCTGGACACGGCCATCGCCATGGACGCCTTCGGGGCGGGGGGCGGCGACGCCGGGATGTCCCTGTCCTGGGGCGCCCACACCATAATCGGGGCCGTGCCCATCTGGGTTATGGGCACAGAAGAGCAGAAGAAGAAATATCTCCCTCCCATCTGCAGCGGGGAGAAGATAAGTTGCTTCGGTCTCACCGAGCCCGACGCCGGCTCCGACGCCGCCTCCATAAAGACCACTGCGGTGCGGGACGGCGACTACTACGTCATCAACGGGACCAAGATGTTCATCACCAACGGCCCCATCGCCGACCTGTGCATCGTCATGGCCGTGACGGACAAAGAGAAGGGCGGCGCGGGCATCAGCGCCTTCATCGTGGAGAAGGAGTTCGGCGGGTTCGAGGTGAGCAAGGAGCTGGACAAGATGGGCAACCGCACCTCGCCCACCGCCGAGCTGGTGTTCACCGACTGCCGCGTGCCCGCGGAGAACATGCTGGGGAAGGAGGGCGAGGGCTTCTATGGGGTGGGAAAGGCCACCCTGGAGTGGGAGCGTGCCATCATGGTGGCCCCCGCGGTGGGGGCCATGGAGGCGAACATCGAGCGCTGCGTGCAGTACGCCAGGGAGCGCAAGCAGTTCGGCAAGCCCATCGGGAAGTTCCAAGCCGTGGCCTTCAAGATAGCGGAGATGAAATGCCTGCTGGACGCCTCGCGCCTGCTGGTCTACCGCGTGGCTTGGATGAAGGACCAGGGCATCCCGGCCATGATGGAGGCCTGCGTGTGCAAGCTCTTCGTCACCGAGGCCGCCTTCCAAGTGGCCAGCGAGGCGGTACAGATCTTCGGCGGCTATGGGTATATCCGGGAGTACCCGGTGGAGAGGACCCTGCGGGATGCCAAGCTGGGGACCATCGGAGCGGGCACCTCGGAGATACAGAAACTGATCATCAGCCGTCTCCTCCTGGGCAAGCTCTGAGCGGCGAGATCCCGTTGGGCCGGCGACTTCCGCCGGCCCTTTTTTATCGGCAAGGGAGACTTTTCAAGGTCTCGCCCGCCATGTATGCCGGGAGCACGAGCTCACTCCCCTTCGAGGGAGCGCGAGATGATCCTTTGGGAACTGTCCACGAAATCCCTGAAGACGCGCTGCAGTGCCTCGATATCCTCGCCCTCGCGCGCGGGGATGGTCTCCTCCAGGTCGCCCTCCATGACCCTCTCCACGACCGCGGAGAGCTCCTCCACGGGGCGGGTGACGTTCTTCCGCAGCAGCAACCTGAATCCCAGGAAGGCGAGGAGGAAGAAAAGGGCCAGGAACAGCGCCACCAGGGGCGTATACCGGAAGGAGAGTCCCAGGAAAACCAGGTTCCTAGCGGGCTGTGCCTTCTTCCGGTCGCAGAAGCGGTCGATGGCGGCGATCTCCCCCTCCATGGACCTCGTGGCCAGAAGATAGGCCATCAGTCCGTTTCCGTTGAGGTCCACCCGCTTGGCGACCACGAGGTTCGTGCCATCCCGAGTTTCCGAATAGTCCTCTCCCGTCCACACCCATGGCCTCCCCGCCTCGGCGGCCCGGATGAGATCCGGAGGGGCTCACGAAGCGAGGCGGTTCCAGCGGCGGCGACGGCGATGTAGCGGCCGTCGTCGTAAGGAGAGGGGAGCATAAGAGCTGCTCCCTCCAGTCCCGAAAAACGGGCGCCGATCATGGCCGCCGGCGCCTCCTCGAGGTAGGCCTTCCCTCCGAAGGGGTCATTCCCGTGGTCGAGATCGAGGAGCTGTTCGGCGTCCAGATGCCGGAGTCTTTCCCCGCCCAGGTGGAGCAGGAAGTCGATGGCACAAGCCGTGTTCCCGCTTACCGTGGAGGCATGCATCAGGAGCAGTTTCTGCCTGGTCTTTTCCACGAGTTCCCCCTGGGAGCCGCTGAGGATTAGGTGTCCGGCCAGGCCGGCGAGGATGTAAACGGAGGTGATGAGGAGGGTGAGTTGCCTGAGGGTATGACTTCCCTTGCGCTTTAAGGACCGCAGATCTTCTCGGGTCCCGGTTCGTCCGGCATCCTCCTTCGGCTCCTGTCTCGTCGTGGGCGCTTTGGCGGATCTGCTGCCTTTCTGCTCGGATTGCGGCCGGGTTTCCTTTAGGGTTATCCTCAAGAAAACGACCGTTTGGCCGACGGGAGAGCGGATGAATGGTCCGGTCGGAGTCCTCAACGGAGGCTCTCCCGGATGCCGCGAACCGGGGAGGGCGGAGGAAGGTCCCACGTCTCCCGGGGATAAAAGGATTTCCCGGGGTCCGGGAAAGGGCTGAGCCCGGCTCCGTCTCGCTCCGAAGTGCGGGTAATACAAGACTGCGCCGCTCGCACCCTCCTCGAAAGAGAGGTGCAGCGCCGCGGAAAGAAAGGCGGTCTAGGACGGGCCATGCGCGTGAAAGTGCGTTTTACGGGGTTGATACGCCATCATCTCGGAGATAAGGAGAGGGATTTCGAGCTCCCGGAGGGCTCCCGCCTGGGAGACCTCCTGAAGGCGGTGGGCAGGGAATATGCCTCCCGCATGCCGGCCCAGATGTGGGACGCGGAGGAGGAGAGGTTCCATCCCCTGGTGGTGGCCATGCGCAAGGGGGAGCCCTCATCCGGCGAGGACACCCCCCTGCGTGACGGGGACGAGGTCTTCCTCCTCTCCCGGATGGCCGGTGGGTGACGGTGTTCCGCAAAGCCGGCGGCGCGGGAGGAAAGGGCGAGTGGTAATGCCGTTTTTGGGGACAGGCATTCCTCTAAGAGAACCGTCGAAAAGGGAGGGAGTGGGGTGAACGATTACGACGCCATCGTGGTGGGAGCGGGCATCGCCGGCCTGGGGGTAGCCGCCCAGCTGCAGCAGGCCGGAAAGAGGACCCTCCTCCTGGAGATGTATCCCCGACCGGGAGGACGGATGCAGTCCTACGAGCTTCCCGGGGGTTACCGGGTGGACACCGGTCTGCACCTCATCGAGATGGGCGATAAGGGTTTCTGCCACGAACTTGGCGCCCGGGTGGGCGTGGAGTTCGAGTGGGCCGCCTTCTCCAACACCCTGGACCTCTACCAGGATGGGGAGTGGCGGGACATGCAGACCTTCATCCGCCTCACCGAAGAGGAAAAATCGCTCTTCATCGAGGTCATGAAGGGCGTGGCGGCTATGGAGGAGGGTGACTTCCGCGCCTGGGACAACCGCTCCTTCGACCAGTGGCTGGATGAGAATGGCATCTCCGGCAGTCTGCGAGAGGTATGGGAGAACATGAGCATGATCATGACCACCATACCCGACACCCGGGAGCAATCGGCGGGGGAGTGCCTGTACATCGCGCGGGAGGCTCTGCGCAAGGGGCGCGCCGTCCTCATCGCCGCCTACCCCAGGGGCGGCATGGGCGGGATAATCGGGCCTCTGGCGGACGCTTTCCAGAAAATGGGAGGAAGGCTGGAGCTGGGCCGAAGGGTGGAGATGGTGGTCTTCGAGGGGCGCAGGGTGGTCGGGGTCAAAGTGGCCCGGGAGGGCGGAAACCCCATCGCCCGGGAGTGGCGCGTACCCGCCACCGAGATGGTCACCGCCCCCCTGGTGGTTCTGGCCCTTCCCATCTGGCACCTGGACAAGGTGCTGGACTTCGACCGGCGCCACTCGCCGCTGCCCTCCTGGTGGCTGAAGCGCATCGAGGACATCCGGGGGGAGCGCACCGGGCTACTGGGTTACATCATCGCCACCCGCCGTCCACTCTACGAGAGGACCGTGTTCATGTCCGCCCTGCGCTCCCCGCGCACCGGGCTTCCCTTCCAGGCTTTCGCCCCCACGGCATTCGACCCCGGCGTGGCCCCTCCCGGACGCTACCTCCTGGTAACGGACAACGTGGTGGAGCCAGAGGAAGTGGAGGACAAGTTCAACCGGGACCGGCTTCTTGAGGCCCACTGGGAGGACGTCAAGGAGATGTACCGCTTCGAGGACGGGGAGGTGGAGTTCGCCATCCCCTACTACACGGCCGGGTGCGACGGCCTGGCCCGCAAACCCGGGCTCACTGGGGACTTCAAGCCCGACGTGCAGGCCCCGGGCGTGGAGGGCCTCTTCTTCGCCGGGGACACATACCTGGGAAGAGGGCTGGCCATCGAGGGTGCCGCCCGCTCGGCCATCCTCTGCGCGGAGCGCATCCTGGGTTGAGGCTCGACCTGTCCCCCGGACATTACGGCTCCGGAGGCGGAGACCTCTCCCGCACCGTGTCCGGACCACCAGCGGTATAGAGGCCGGTGCGCGGCCCGGGGAAGAGTGGCTCGGCGGGAAGGCTTCCGTGCCGCTCCTCTTCTCCTTTCCGCCCGGGATGGCGGTTCGGCTTCCCCATTCCTCGGTCCCGCCTTATGCATGGATGCCAGGAAGGCGGGAAGCCCGTCCATCTTACCCGCGCTCTTAAGGGCCGGGCAGCAACATCCTCGACCTCCTCGCCTGCGGGCGGCGGTGCGTGATTCAAACGGGGCGGTCCCGAAGGCCGCTTCGCCCCGTTTTCACCCCCTCTGTTCCGGCGGGTAGCGGAGGATTTGTTGACCGGGGCGAGGCTGGTTTATCATTTACGCGTCGGTGGGGAGGGAGGAGTCGGTCACAAGGGAAGAAGCGGGAATAGGACGAGGGATGGACATCCTCGGGCCCTTACGGTCAGTGGCCTTTCCGTCCGAAGGCCCGGCGGTGCCTTGAGGGATCCCGTTCTACGGAAGGGAGCGGGCCAGCGAATGAGGAAGGAAAAGCCGAGAACGGTCATCATCTCCGATGTCTGGGGCTACGGCCTCATGGAGACCAAGCCCCACCCCCTGTGGCAGGTGCGCTACGCCGCCATCCGCAACAAGGCCTTGCTGGTCCCCGAATACGGGGCCATGTACATCGCCGCCTTTCTGAAAAAACACGGCTGGGAGGCAGAAGTTCTGAACCTGGTGGCCGACGTCTTCCGGGAAGAGTCCTGGTTCCGCGAGAGGGAGGAAGGGCTCCCCGATGACGCCACGTCCACGGCGCCGGTGGGCGGAGAAGAGGCCCTGGCGCTTGTCAGGAAGAATATGGAAGATGCTTTGCGCGACCTGCAGCCGCAGGTGGTGCTCTTCCCCCTATCCATCTATTACCTAGCCTTGCACGCCCGGGAGATGCTGCGCCGGCTGCGGGAGATGCTCCCCGAAGCCGTCCTGGTGACCGGGGGCATCTACGCCACCATGCACCCGCGGGAGGTGATGGAGGACGGGGCGGCGGACTTCGTCGTCCGGGGGGAAGGTGAGTGGACCACCCTGGAGCTCTTGGAGGCCCTGCGGGAGGGCGAGCGGGATTTCTCGGGAATCGACGGCCTTACCTGGCGGGGCGAGGGTGGAAGGATTATCCATAATCCGGACAGGGAGAGAGAGGATGACCTGGACCGCTTCCCGCACATCTACACCGTTTCGCGGGAATTCCGCATCGCCGAACGCCACCGCCTCCTGAAATCCCTGAACCCCTTCGACGACTACATCCCCGGGGCCGGGTTCCTCACATCGCGGGGTTGCCCCGAACGGTGCACCTTCTGTCTGGACCCCGCGGTATGGAAACGCCGCACGCGCTTCCATTCACCGGCCTACGTAAGGGAAGTCCTCGATTACTGCTGGGAGAACTTCACCGGGGGAGACCGCTCCTTCTATTTCGGCGACGCCACCTTTGCCCTCAATCGTAACCGTTTATGGAAACTGCTGGAGACCGTGAGGGAAGTCCCCTTCGCCTACCACATCCAGACCCGCGCCGATTCGCTGACGCCCGAGGTGCTCAACGGTCTCAGAGAAAGCAACTTCCGCACCGTGGCCCTGGGGGCGGAATCCTTCGACGACCGCATCCTGAGCGAGGTGGTCAAGAAGCGCACCACCCGGGATGAGATCCTCTCCGCCGTTCGCGCCGCTCGCCGGCATGGCCTTCAGCCAATCCTGACCTTCATCGCCGGGCTCCCCGGGGAGACCCGGCGGAGCATGGAGCGCACGGTGGAAATCCTGCGCCGGGAGGGCATTCGCGAGGCCACCTTCTTCCCTCTCGTGGTCTTCAGGGGCACTGCGCTCTACGAGCGATTCCTGCGCACCTATGGGGAGGAGGAGCGGGAATCCATGCGCCTCAACCCCTGGTCGGAGGAGTTCTGCTTCGCCAGCGAGGAATTCCCCACCATGCAGGAACTCATCTCCTATGCCGAGAGCCTCAACAAGGCCATTCGCGCCTGAGCCGTAAAGTGCGCATGCATGGCGTGCGGCGAGGGCTTTTCTCCATTGAGTGGTCCGTGTCTCCTTCCCCGACCGCGGGTATCCCCGGCCGTAGATGGGGGGCACGGACGCGTTTTACCGCAGGCATGGGGCTTGGCCCTCTTTTGGCCTCATCACCAACCGAGGGTACAGAGAAAGTTTGCGCGACCACGCGCCTCGATGGATAGAATACGGTCAGCTCTGGAGCGGCCACTCACCGGCGTCGACCCACTCTTTGTCCTCCCGCACCTGGACGCGCAGGCGTAATCCCTCCGCCGCTTCTGGGATCTGGAAGGCAACCGTCGTGAGGTGCTCCCTGGAATCCGAGAACTCTATGGAGGTTAGATTCTCCCTTCCCGTGGCGTTAGCGGCCGCCCAGGAGATGGAGGTCCTCTGCTGGTACTGATTGCCCTGAGCGTCGAACAAGACGAAGCGTGGTGAGGGGTTGGTCCCGGTTTCCTCGAAGTAAGCCGGATGGACCAGGGGACCGATAGGTCCCTTCGTCTGGGGATTGCCGCTGTCTCCCTTGACCCGCAAGAGGATCAAGAGGTATTCGTAACCCTCCACAGCCGCCGCCATCACGCCCATCTCATGGCGCATTTCCCATCCCTCGACCATATAATGGCCGATTCCCGTCCCCCTGCTTTCCACCTGCATCGGGTTCTGTGCGCTGTAGGTCGCGTTACGGAAGGAGATGTCCACCCACTGGTTTACGAGAAACTGCTGTATACGCGCGGAGACTTGTTCGGAGGGCTTTTCCTCCACACCCGTCTCGCCCCCGCAGCCGTAAAGGGAGGAGACGGAAAGCAAGACCACCAGCCCAATCGCGAGGATGCATGCCCTGCTCATTTTTCATCCCTCCTTTGAAGGTGTGGATTAAACCGAGGATACCTAGATTTATCGCCCCTCAATAAACTTTTCCTGGTTCGCAGTTCGCTAAACCTCAAAGGGCCGCCGCCTTGTCCGCGCAATCCACGGACTTCCTTCGAGCATAACCGCACGCGGAGTTCGCCGAACCCGGCTCTCTCTGGGGATTGACAGCCGAGATCCCGAAAAGGCTCTTCACCGCCCGTAGGGGGACCTTTCCCTTCCCCGCAGAGGCAGCGTCAATCCACCGCCCGACCTCAAGCCCGACGACAGTGGGGTAGCGTCTTGTTCTTCCGGCTGGAGCCTATTGCGGCGCCAGGAGAAGGCGACCTCCCGGGCAGTTAGAGGATGACCGGTCTGCCATCGGCCCTTTCCGCAAGAATAGGGTTGAGAGACCGTCCTGGCCTGCGGGCAAGGCAAGCGATCTACGGAAACGTGAGGCTATCCGCAAGAGCCCGAGTCTTTCGTTGCGGGAGCGTCTTTGGCCGGTCTATGATGTTTTTGGGGGATGCCCTGGGGATTGGCATGAGTCCCAGGTCGTCAGCAGGGTGAACGGGCGGAACGGCCGGCAGGCGCACAGGTGGTGGTTGTGCGGAAAGGTTTATCGGGATTGTCGTCGGGACGGAGGCGGACATGAACGCCAAGGAGTTGAGGACCTTCGCGCGTAGCAGGATATTCCCCAGCCTGGAGAGAAGGGCATCTGGGAAAAAACTGGATAAGAGGCTGTGGAAGAAGCTGGCGGAGATCGGTATCCTGGGGGCGCCCATCAAGAAACGCTATGGTGGCCAGGGAGCCGGTATGGAGGAGTTCGTGGAAGGCCTTTCCATCCTGGCCGCGGAGAGCTTCGACCTGGGCCTGGCCCTGAGTGTCCTGGATCATGTGATGCTCTGCGCCTATCCCCTGCAGGTCTTCGGCTCGGAGAAGCTGAAGAGACGTTACCTCCCCCTCCTGTGCAGCGGGGAGCTGGTGGGAGCGGCGGCCGTCTCCGAACCCGGGTCGGGGGCGAACCCCACACGCATGCGCACGCGGGCGGAGAAAAGAGACGGAAGCTATCTCATCAGCGGGGAGAAAGGCCCGGTGACCAACGCTCCGTCGGCGGGTGTCTTCCTGGTCCTAGCCGTCACGGACCCTGCAGCGGGGAAGAAAGGACTTTCCGCCTTCCTGTTGGAGAGGGAGGACGGGATCCAGGTGGAGGAAGTTGAGCTGGGATATCTTTCCACCTCACCGCACGGGAAGGTGCTGCTGGACGAGGTGCGGGTCTCCGCCGACCGTATGGTGGGGGAGGAAGGACAGGGACACGAGCGCGTCTCCCGTTCCCTCTTCCTCTGGGAGAGGACCGCGGTCATCCCCGTGGTGGTGGCCTTCCTGGAGCGCTGGCACCACCTCTTGATATCCCACCTTTATCCCGCTTCCGTCCCGCCCGATGTACGCGCCGCGCTGGCCCAGAGAAAGGTGGAGCTCACCGCCTACCGTGCGCTGGGAAAGCGCCTCCTGGAGCTCACCTTCGGCGACGAGGAGGACGGCAGGGAACGCCTCGAGTTGCTGCTGTTCTTCGGCGGGGCCCTGCCCGAATGGGTGGAGTCCATGCGTGATCTCGTGGAGGAGGCGCGCATCCCCCTGGACGAGAACGCCTCCCGCATGCTCAACGACCTGCGACTGCTCGAGGTCGGAAGGTCGGTACTCGACTGGCAGTTGCAGAACCTCTTATGATTTAAAGACATTGGTGTGTAGGCTTTCCCTCACGGGAGTCCAGGTTCTCATGAAGGGCACGGTGCATCAAACCGCCCCGGTGTCTTAATGGTAGTCAATGCCGAGAAGCCCGCATAGTTTATCATAGGGGTGTGGCCCACCGAAGGGCAGGGTACGGTCGATGCCGGGAGCAGGACCGGCGGTTCCGCGGGAGGTGAGGAAGGTGAGGGAGAGCGAAGTGGTGACCCCGGACCGCATCTGGCGGCCCTCGGACAATCTTTCCCCGCGGGTGAGGAGGCTGCGGGAGGAATATTATTCCATCGATAAGCGGCCCTATTTCCGCAACGAGGTGCTTCCCTTCACCACCGGGACGGAGTGGGACGAAGTGTGGTCTCCGGTCAACTGGGGCATCATCCCCGAGCTCGTGACCTTCATGGGGGACTTCGCGGAGTCCTTGAAGGTCCTGGCCCGGAAGGTGGAGCTCCCGGAGGGGTTCTGGGAGAAACCGCTCATTGTGCGCCGGGCCATCTTCTTCCGCGAAGTCCTGCGGCGCCACCTGCCGGTGAACATCCTTGAGGGTGAACTCATCGTGGGGGGCCAATTCAACACCGCTCTTTCCAAATGCCACAACCGTAAGGAGGCTAAGCGCTGGAAGAAGGCCGTGGACAAGTGGTGGAAGAGGTGCGCGGAGATAAACGAGCTGGGCATCGGGAACGCCGGCGCCGTCCCCGGGCACCTCATCCCCGATTACCCGCGTGTGCTCCGCGAGGGCCTGCGCGGCATATGCGAGGACTTGGAGCGCCGGCGGACCGGGTCCTCGGACCCCTCTTACCGGGATTTCCTGGAGGCGCTGGTGGTGGCCTGCCAGGGGGCGCGGGAGCTGGCCCTGCGCTACGCCGAGGAGGCGGAGAGGATGGCGGGGGAGGAGGAGGACGAGGTCCGGGCCGCGGAGCTCCGGGAGATCGCGCGCATCTGCCGCAAGGTCCCATGGGAGCCGGCGGAGACCTTCCATGAGGCGGTGCAGTCCATCTGGCTCACTCACATGCTGGTCATGGCCGCCGAGTCCTATCCTGGGGCGGGCCTCTCCCACGGCCGCTTCGACCAGTACATGTACCCCTACTACAGGAAGGACCTGGAAGAAGGGCGGCTCACCCGCGAGAGGGCCAAGGAGATCCTGCACTGCTACTGGATAAAGCACAACTACGCCTACGACTTCCAGTGTCGCGTGCTCAGCAACCAGGGCATCAACTCCGGCTTCGGGCAGCTCATGACCCTGGGCGGTATCGACGCCCAGGGAAACGACGCCTCCAACGAGCTCACCTGGCTCCTTCTGGAGGTCATCGAGGAGATGAACATGCTGGAGCCCAAGCCCAACATCCGCCTGCACGCCAAGACCCCGGAACCCCTGCTGCGGCGGGTGGCGGAGATGATATCCCGGGCCCAGGGTTCCCCCTTCCTCATGAACTTCGACGAGAACTCCATGCGCGGGCTGGAATGGCAGGGGCTTCCCAGGGAACGCCTGTGGGACTACGCCCCCGTGGGTTGCCTGGAGAACACCCTGCAGGGAGATGACCGATCGGGGACCGTGGACGTGAACGTGAACCTGGCCAAGGCTGTGGAGATGGTCTTCTTCCGCGGCCGGGACGCGGCGACCGGAAAGCGCATCGGCCCGGACACCGGCCCTGTGGAAAGGTTTTCCACCTGGGAGGATTTCCGCCGCGCCTTCGAGACTCAGCTCCAGGCCCTGCTGGACCACGTCCTGGACATAAGCGACGAGGCGGACCGCATCCGGGCGGAGTACGAGCCCACCCCCTACCTCTCCGCCCTGGTGGGCGGGTGCGCGGAGAAGGGGAGGGACATAACCCAGGGCGGGGCTCGCCACAACTACATAACCGTGGAGGGTGTGGCCTTCGCCACCACCGCCGATTCCCTCACCGCGGTGAAGAAACTGGTCTTCGAGGAACGCAAGGTAGGCCTCGGCGAACTGAAGAAGGCGCTGGAGGACAACTTCGAGGGGCATGAGGCCCTGCGGCTGACCCTCCTGAACAAAGCTCCCAAGTACGGGAACGACGATGATTACGCGGACGAGGTGGCCCGCTGGCTCTCTCGCACCTGGACGGAGGCGGTATTCAGGCGCACCTCCCCGGCCACCGGGAGGAGGTACCGCGGCGGCTACCTCTCCTGGAACTACTGGATATCCTTCGCCCCCTCCACCGCCGCCACTCCAGACGGGAGGAAGCGGGGAACCTATCTGTCCAATGCCATCGGCCCCGTGGACGGGGCGGACCGCAACGGACCCACGGCGGTGACCCTCTCGGTGGGCAAACTGGGATTGGAAACGGCTCCCAACGGTGCCTCCCACACCATCAGCTTCAGCCCTTCACTACTGCGTGACGCGGAGCACGTGGAGAAGCTCATGGCCTTTTTGCGCGCTTACGGGGAGAAAGGGGGCACTGCCCTGCAGGTGAACGTCATCGACCCGGATACCCTGCGCGAGGCGCAGCGACGCCCCGAGGAGTACCGCAACCTGCTGGTGAGGGTCACCGGATACAACGCCTACTTCGTCATGCTGGGGAAGGAGATACAGGATGAGATCATCGCCCGGGAATCCCACCGCCTCTGAGCCCCGCGGGCTCACCGGCGTGGTCTTCAACGTGCAGCGCTACTCCACGGAGGACGGACCGGGCATCCGAACCACCGTCTTCCTCAAGGGTTGCCCCATGCGCTGCCCCTGGTGCCATAACCCGGAGGGGCTTGACCGGCGCCCCCAGCTGGTGTGGTACGACGTGCGCTGCATAGGGGCCCGCGACTGCCTGCGGGCCTGCCCCCACGGCGCTCTCACCCTCACGCCGGAAGGTATGGTCATCGACCGGGAGAGGTGTGACGCCTGCGGGCTGTGCGAGGAGGCTTGTCCGGCCGCCGCCCTGGAGGTCATCGGCAGGGTGAGGACGGTGGAGGAGGTGGCCGCCGAGGCGCTCCGGGACCGGGTCTTCTACGAGAAGTCGGGAGGAGGGGTGACCCTCTCCGGGGGCGAGCCTGCCCTGCAGGCCGAGTTCTCGCGGGGGTTGATGGAAGCGCTCAAGGAGGAGGGCATCCACCTGGCCCTGGACACCTGCGGGGGCGTGGCCTGGGAGCGGCTGGAACCTCTTGTCGAGCTGGCCGACATGGTCCTTTACGACCTGAAGATCATGGACCCCGAGGCGCACCGCGAATACACCGGCGTTCCCCTGGAACTGGTGCTGGAGAACGCGCGCCGGGTGACGAAAAGGGGGAAGACAATGTGGGTGCGCACCCCGGTAATCCCTGGGTATACGGACGACGAGGAGAACGTGCGGCGCATCGCCCGCTTCATATGTGACGAACTGCCCACGGTGGAGAGGTATGACCTCCTGGCCTTCAACAACACCTGCGACGCCAAGTACCGCCGGCTGGACCTCATCTTCTCCCTGGCGGGACGGGACCTCATCCCGGAGGCGAAGATGATCCGGCTGGCCGAGGTGGCCGGGGAGGAAGGCCTTTCGGTGGCCCGCTGGTCGGGGGCCACGGCTAGGGAGAGGGAGGCCGGGTAGGACGGCTTTTCCTCCCCGGCCCGAGGGACCTCTACCGGGAGGGGCCTCTACCGCGAGGGGCCTCTACCGGGAAAGGGATCGCAACCCGATATGGGTCGGGAGTGGGGGGGAGGAAAGCGGGAGCCTCCGCCAGGAGAAAGGGGTGGGATGAATGGAGCTTTCACCCGAGGCGCGGGAGCTTTTCTCCGAGGAGATGGCGGCCAAGTTCCTGGCCACCGTAGACCCGGAGGGCCGGCCCAACGTGGCCCTCATCGTCACCCTCCAGCCGCCACCGGACGGGAGGAGGGACCGGCTCATCTTCGGGGAGTTCCTCATGTGGAGGAGTAAAGAGTACCTGGCCGGCAACCCCCATGTGGGGGTAGCCTGCGTGAACACCAAGCTGAAGATGGTCAGCCTCACGGGAGATTTCCGGGGGTTCGAACGCGCCGGCCCGTACAAGGAGGCCATCGACTCCTCACCCCTGATGCGCTACAACGCCTATTCCGGGGTGAGGTCGGCGGGGGTCATCGACGTGCGGGAACAGGGCCCGCTCCGCCGGGCGTCGTTCCTCTCCATACCCTTGGACCTGGCACGCCTCAAACTGCGCGGTCGAGACGGTCTCCCACAGGGAGTCCGCATGCCTAGGCTTGTGAAGGAAAAATTTACCATGTTGACCTCCATCAAGGCCCTGGCGGTCATGGGGGAGGACGGTTATCCGAGGGTGATTCCCGTTCTCCCGGTAGTGGAGAAGGGGACCGGCCTCCTCATCTTCCGGGCCGCCGGCTACAACCCCGAGCTCTCCGAGGTGCGCACGCCATGTCCGGCGGCCATGGCCTTGGTGACCATGGACGCCAAGTCGTACAAGGTGAAAGGGGAGCTCCTGGACGCGGGGAGGGGGTGTTTCGCCCTCCGCGTGGAGGAGGTCTACAACGCCATGCCGCCCCGCGTCGGCGAACGCATCGTGCCTCCCGAATAAGTGGTATTAAGGGCCGGAGGGTAACGGTCTCGCTCGCCTCCTCGCACCGTCTCCGAGAAAGAAGGCGAGGGAAAGGAGCGCTCGCTGCGACCGACCCGTCCGGCCCCGGGTAGGCGGGGTTCTCGAAGGGCCGGAGGGTAACGGTCTCGCTCGCCTCCTCGCACCGTCTCCGAGAAAGAAGGCGAGGGAAAGGAGCGCTCGCTGCGACCGACCCGTCCGGCCCCGGGTAGGCGGGGTTCTCGAAGGGCCGGAGGGTAACGGTCTCGCTCGCCTCCTCGCACCGTCTCCGAGAAAGAAGGCGAGGGAAAGGAGCGCTCGCTGCGACCGACCCGTCCGGCCCCGGGTAGGCGGGGTTCTCGAAGGGCCGGAGGGTAACGGTCTCGCTCGCCTCCTCGCACCGTCTCCGAGAAAGAAGGCGAGGGAAAGGAGCGCTCGCTGCGACCGACCCGTCCGGCCCCGGTTGGTCTCCTTATCGGTTGCCGGAGCGGATTCGGGGTTGGGCCGCCGGGCAGTGGCCCTCCTCCGCTGGGGCATCGGGGAGGACCCCCAAAACCGTGGGGATGTTGTTCGATCCGTTCAGTAGACGCCGAGGCGGGCGAAACCGGGGAGGTTGAAAGGGGCCCGGAATCGGCGGAAATAGAGGGCGGCAAGCCTGGTCATCCTCGACGGGCCCACCAGGTTCATCTGCCATTCCAGCCAGTTCACGTGGGGCCGTATGCGGTACCAGACCCGATTCTTGAAGTTGTACCCTCTCCGGTAGTGACGGTTGAAGCGGTTGAACTCCTCGATGGCCTTGGAGCGGTCATAGACGGCCATGGCCGCCACCTTTCCCGTCACCAAGGCTCCCAGGATCCCGAACCAGAAGAAGGGGTCCATGGCCCCGCTGATGGTGCCGCACAGTATCAGGCCCTGGTGGAAGAGGCGGGGGTTGTCCGGGCTGGCCAGAGGCACCGCGCCCGACACGTAGGTCCAGTTGTCGTGTTCCACTCCTTCGTGGCGGACCATGAAGTCCCGGTACTTTTCCAGGGCCTTGCGTTCGATGTGGCGGTTGGAGAAGAGGAGGTCGAAGTAGTAGTTGTTGCACGAGCTCAGGTAGCCGTATTCCGAGACCACCTCGTCCACCCAGATCCAGGAGAGGTTGCTGAAGCCGATCTCGCCCCGGGAGATCCACCCGTACCAGCGCAGGTAGGGGAGGCCCAACATCTCGTACACGCTTGGGGTCAGCCCGCAGGCGATGATGGTGTTCTCGGGAAGCCTTCCCAGGTCCTCCCGGCGCAGCGGGGAGGAGAAACGGAACTCCACCCCCAGCCTCGTGGCCTCCGCGTAGAGGAGCGTATCCAGGCTTGTGGGCCGGTTCCCCCTCTCCACGGTATACATGTCCAGGACCTCCAGCGGGGGGTGGAAGACGGACTCGTGAAAGTAGAAGGGACAGCGGATGAGGGGGTGGAAGACGGGCGAGAGGTCGATGCCCAGGTATTCGGAGGTGCGTTCCACGTCTATGGAGGTGGTGTGGGTGGAGGGATTGTAGACGCTGTCCCCTCCGTACCCTTCCTCGCGGTCATGGACCACCACGTGGTAGCCGTGGCGGGCCAGGTCGATGGCCGCCACGAGGCCGGACATGCCGGCGCCGTAGATGGTGACGTCATATGCCTCGGACAAGACTCGGCCCCCCTTCCTCATGCCCTCCCGGACGGATGCGCCGGAAATATATTATCACCGGAAGACCGAAGGCGGCGGGATAAGCGCGTTCAGTGATTCCCTCGACTTCCAGCAACGCGTCCCGGCGCCGAAAGGTCTGCGCTCCGCAAGCAGCGGGCGGGAAGCCATGCCCCGGTTATCTTGAGGCCTCCCGCATACGTCCGGGATGGGAAGGCCGGCAGGCCTGCAGCGTGGGCGTCGAAGGCCCGCCGGGGGCCTCTCCTGCCTCCCGGGGGAGAGAAAGGGCTTGGTCCGGAGTGGCTACGAGAAGGGTGCCGCGAGTCAGGTTGCGGCGCAGCGGGAATGAGGGCGGGGCGTCAATCAAGACCCGAGCTTATAAGAGGGGGGACAACAACGGCCACGGGAGCCTTCCCGTTTATAATGGGGTCATGGAAGAGAGGTACCGAACCCCCGCACGCAGGGAGCGGGATCCCCTCGCCGAGGAAATGGGAAAATATTCCATATGCTACGCGCTTTCCGAACATTCCTCGGCGGAGGGCAGGGACCGCAGAGGGCGTGACCATTCCGGCATGGAAGTGCAGGGGATAAAGGAGGCCATCTTCGGGGAGTCGCTCCGTGAGGGGGACACAGTGGAGGCGGAGGGGATGCTCAGCGCCTATGCCGTCCTCTACCAGCCCCGCGCCTATTACCCGGCCTACGTGATGGGGGAGATGCGCGCCGCCCTGCGTCGGGGAGAGCCGCCTCCCCCCACCTCCCCCCATTACCTCCCGGTGTGCCGGCTTCCGAGGCTCCCGGATGGCTTGGGGATCGGATTCCTATACCCCTCGGGAAGGAGGGACTTCGACCGTCCCGATTTCCCCGCTCGCTTGAGAGACGTGCTCACCCGCGATTTTCCCCGTCTCCCGGTCCTGCTCCCCGAGGGGTTTGATGGGGGCTGGGGGCTGGTCCGATTGCGCGCCAGGGTGTTGCGGCTGGAAAAGGATACCATGAGCCGGCTGGCCGGAATGGGCGAGGATGCCTATGCCGCTTACGCCGCCCGCGGCCTGGTCCATTTCCTGGAGCCCCTGGAGGTGGAGAGGGTCGAGACGCTTCCCATGCGCGGCTCGCTCTTCGTAGAGATGTCCCTCCCGCAAGCGTGCTCCTGGGAGCGTGCCTGTGGGGCGCTGGACATGGTCCTGCGGGAGGCGGTGGAGGAGGTCTTTCCTCCCTGCGAACGCGGGGAGAGGGAGGAGGGCACATGTTACCTGCCGCGCGGCGGGCATCACCTGTTCCGCTTCCGCACCCGCCTCTTCGCCATGGTCTATCGCCCGGCCATAGCCGTCTACCGCGCACCGCGGTTCCTGGGCCTCTTCCTGCCCGAGGACCTCGGACAGGAAGACGAGGGGGTGCACGAACTCTTTCGGTGCCTCGCGGAGTACGTGGGGGACCGCATGTCCGAGGAGACGGGTGCGGGAGCCGCGTGCCGGGTCGAGGTGGCCTACGACAACCGTCTGCCGTGGGTCCGTCGCCGGGGAGCACTGTCCGGACCGGATTTCCGCCGGCTCGAGTCCCGTTTTCCCTTCCTGGCGCCTACCTTGAAATGGTTGCGGGGCTGACGCCGGGCCGGACACCGCAGGATACCGGATGCGCCGCGGCTCCTCTTTTCGGAAAAAGGCTTCCGCTCGGCGAGGGGCGGGGCGATCCTGGTGGGCGACGTGGCTGAAGGGGATTCGGGGCGGTGCCCGCTCCAGGCTTTGGAGCACGTGCCGAAGACCGCGGATTAGGACTGCAGTCGCACACCACGAGAGAAGAGGGTTGGTAATATATACCATAGAGTTCTTTTCCCTCTCCAAGGCATCGGTCATCCTCGTCGTCCTGGCCCTAATGGCCTCCGCGATGCCGGCAAGCCCCGCCGGTTCGGGAGGCATTGTTGAAGGCGCGGCGAAAACCCCGGCCTTGATCGTGGACATGGCCCGCAGGTGTTCATCCTCATATGCATTCCCGCTATCCTGATGCGGGGATTTGAGAGGGTGAGCCTTGCATAGGGTACCGGCCGGGGTTGTTCGCCTTCTTGGTGGACGCCCCGGCAGTGGTGGGTATTGTGCATGCATCGCGGAGGTCATGCGCCGAGTGGGGCCATCGCCTGTCCTCATTGCGGGAATCTACCGGAACAGGTTTGAGGGCTGCCTCAAACGAGGTGGTTTGTGGGCGTGTCCCGTCTCAGGGCTCGGGGGCGGCGAGGGACTACGCGGTTTCTCCTTCTTTTGCGGGGTCGGTTCCCTCTTCCTTGCTCCTTCCCTTGATCTCTCTCTTTTCCGGGACCACGAACTCCCCGCCCTCCGGGTGGCCTTCCCTTCCCACCCACAACTGGATGGAGTCCGTGGGACAGACGGCGGCGCAGTTCCCGCAATTGGTGCATCTCTCATAGTCGATCACGGCGAAGCCGTTCTCCACGCGTATGGCGTCCGCCGGGCAGGCCTTCTCGCAGCGGCGGCACCCTATGCAGGCCACCTTGCACACCGAGGTGGCCTTCTTCCCCGTATACCGGCTCCTGCAGCGCACGAAGACCTTAGCGGTCACGGGGACCATCTCTATGAGGTCACGGGGGCATACGTCGGCGCAAAGGCCGCACCCCGTGCACTTGCGCACGTTTACCCGGCGGATGCCCTCCTCGTCGAAGGCGATGGCGCTCACCGGGCAGACCTCGGCGCAGTCCTGGAGCCCCAGGCAGCCGAAGGGGCAAGCCTTGCCCCCTCCCACCAGATGGGCGGCCCGGCATGAGTTGACCCCTTGGTAGAAAGCGCGAAGCGGGGAGAGGGATTTTCCGCCTCGGCAGTGGATGTGGGCCACCCGGGCCACCCCCGCTTCCACCTCCAGGCCCATTATCCTGCCCACGGCCGCGGCCACGTCCGGGCCCCCGGCCCGGCAGACGTTGACCGGGGCCTCGCCGCGGACCACAGCCTCGGCGGCCGCCTCGCAACCGGGGAGGCCACAGGCTCCGCAGTTGGAACCCGGGAGGGCTTCCAGTATCTCCGCCGCCCGGGGATCGCTCTCCACATGGAAACGCCTGGAAGCCACGGCCAGGATGGCCCCGAGAAGGATACCGAAACCGGCCAGGCCGATCACCGCCTTCCAGACCAGGGACCACTCCATTTCACATCCCTCACAGGTTGAACATGCCCGCGAAGCCCATGAAGGCCAGGGAGAAGAGGGCGGCGGTGATGAAGGCGATGGGCACTCCGCGGAAGAACTTGGGAACGGGAGCCAGCTCCAGCCTCTCACGCATGGCGGCGAAGAGGATGAGCACCAGGGAGAACCCCACGGCCACGCCGACGGTGTAGACCAGCGCCTCGGGGAAAGCGTAGTGGTAGGCGATGTTCAGCTTGGTGAAGAACCCCGGCTTGACGCTCTCCGTGGCCGCGGCCAGGACCGCGCAGTTGGTGGTTATCAGGGGGAGGTAGATGCCCATGGCCCGGTAGAGGGGAGGGCTGGTCTTCTTGATCACCATCTCCACGAACTGCACCAGGCTGGCGATGATGAGTATGAAGGAGGGGATGTACAGGAACTCCCCCACCCCCAGCGGCTTCAGCACGTAGTTCCAGGCTATCCAGCTCACCGAGGTGGCCATGGTCATGACGAAGATCACCGAGATGCTCATCCCCAGGGAGGTGTCCAGGCTGGTGGAGACCCCGAAAAAGGGGCACAGGGCGATGAAGCGGATGAGCAGGATGTTGGCCACCACGGAGGCGCCGAAGAAGAGCAGGAAATACCTCCAGGCCTCGCTCATGGTCCTTCCTCCTCCACTCCGGGTTTCTTGCGTGCTTGGTACCACTGTAGCAGGGCGGAGAGCAGCGCGTAGGTCACGAAGGCGCCCGGGAACATGATGAGGATGGAAGGCACGGCCTTGATGTGCAGGTCGATGATGGTCTTGTCGAAGAGCACGATCTTGCCCGTTCCGAAGAGTTCCCGGAACACGCTCATGATGAGCAGCACCGAGGTGTACCCCATCCCGATGCCCAGCCCGTCCATGAGGGCATGGGAAACCCTGGCGCTGGAGGCATATCCCTCCGCCCGGGCCAGGATGATGCAGTTGACCACGATGAGGGGGATCCATACCCCCAGGCGCTCGTAGACGGCGGGGATGGTCTTCAGGGTGAGGTCCACGATGGTCACGAAGGAGGCGATGACCACGATGTATATGGGGATGCGCACCTGGTCGGGTATGAAGTTGCGTATCAGGGAGATGATCACGTTGGAGCAGGTGAGAACGAAGATGACCGCCAGTCCCATGAAGATGCAGTTCTCCACCCGGGTGGAGATGGCCAGCGAGGAACATAGGCCCACCATGAGCACCAGCAGGGGGTTGGTGGTGATGAACCCCTTGGTCAGCTCGCCCCACAACGTCCTCTCCCTCTCCTCCATGGTCAGCCCTCACCCCCCTCCTGAAGCGCTTTCCACATCCGGAGGGCCATGTTCACCCCATTGGTTATGCCCTTGGAGGTGAAGGTGGCCCCCGTCCAGGCATCCACGTCCACCTTGAGGGTGAGGGGTTCGGGACCTTTGCCCCTGAACTTCTCCAGGTACTCCTTGGAGTCCAGGGCCACCGCTCCCAGCCCCGGGGTCTCCTCGTTGGTCACCGCCTTGATGCCCGTGACCCTCCCCTCCACGTCCACACCGACGGCCAGGGTGATGAAGTTGTAGCCCTTGCTCTTGAGCACGAAGGCGTAACCGGCTCGCCGCCCGTCCGCGTCGAGGCCCTCGAAGACGGTAATGAGGTCCGGGAAACGAGGCTGCAGGAGAGCCGTCAGCTCTTCGCTCTCCTGGGGCTGCGCGTCGATGGATGAGAGCACCACATCCGCCGCCTTGGCCCGCCTCTTGGCCTCCTCCAGGGCGATGCGGTCCTTCACCAGGGTGTAGGTCAGGCCCAGCCCCGCCGCCGCCACCGCGCAGACCAGGAAGAGGCGCAGGCCCAGGTTGAGGATGTGGCGCATCATGGCCCGCCCGCCTCCTTGGCCCGTGGGACCTTACCGTAGGTGCGGGGCATGATATAGCGGTCGATTATGGGCACCAGCCCGTTCATGAAGAGGATGGCGAACATCACGCCCTCCGGGTTGTTGGACCAGAAACGCAAGAGCCAGGTCACCAGCCCCAGTCCCAGGGCATAGACGACCTTCCCGCGCGGGGCCAGGGGGCTGGTGGCGTAGTCGGTGGCCATGAAGAAGGCCCCCAGGAGCAATCCGCCGGCCAGGGTGTAGAAGAGGGGGTCCCTGCCGGTGAGGGCGGTGAGCACGGCCACCGTCCCCAAGTAGATCACCGGGATCCGCCAGTCGATGACGCGGGTGGCCACCAGGTAGACCCCTCCGAGGATGAGGAGGAGGGCCGATACCTCGCCCAGGCACCCCCAGGGATTGGCCAGGAGCAGCGGCTTATAGTATGAGGAGGCCTGGATCCCCCGAGGCACCCCGGATGGGCCGACGGGGCTCAGCGACGGGTCGTAGACGATCTTCATGGCCGCCAGGGGAGTGGCCCCGCCGGCCACGTCCACCGCCTTCTCGATGGCCCGGTGCGCCGCGGTGCCGGCGATACCGATGGAAGCCGACTTGACGTATCCCGCCGTCATGTAAGCCGCCCAGGACACGAAGGCCACCGCCCTTCCGACCAGGGCGGGGTTGAAGAGATTGTGGCCCAGGCCGCCGAAGACCTGTTTTCCCAGCACCGTGGCCACCATGCCCGCCACCACGGCTATCCACCAGGGAACCCGGGGCGGGAGGGTGAGGGCCAGGAGCAGGCCGGTAAGCAGGGCGCTGCAGTCGTCAATGGTCACCGGGAGGCGCCTGGCCTTCTGCACTCCCAGCTCTCCCAGCATGGCCCCGGCGATGGAGGGGGCAATAACGTAGAGGGCGTGTATGCCGTGGATGACCAGCGAGTACAGGGTCACCGGGGCAAGGGCCGCGATGACCTGGCACATGATCTTCCGGGTGGTTATGGGGTCTCGGATGTGGGGGGAGGTGGAGACGATGAACCTAGAGGTCTCCATCGCGACCTCCCTGCTCCATCGCCTCTTCCCTTTCCCGGGCCCGCTGCTCCTGTAGTGTCTTCAAGCGGGCCAGCTCCGCCTTGCCCACCTTTATCAATTGAACGATGGGGTTGCGCGTGGGACAGGTGTAGGTACAGCACCCGCACTCTATGCAGTCGTTTATGTTCAGCCTCCTCACCTGATCCCACTTTTCGCGGTGGGAGAAGGCCGCCAGGTAGGTAGGGATCAGGTTCATGGGGCAGACCTCCACGCACCGGCCGCAGCGTATGCACACCGGCTCCCGGGGGACCTCGTATGCCGCCTCCCGGTCCGAGAGGGCCAGGATTCCGGAGGTCCCCTTGACCACCGGGACCTCCAGGGTATACTGGGCCAGCCCCATCATGGGTCCGCCCATGATAACTTTGGCCGGACTGGCGGAGAAGCCCCCACAGGCCTCCACGGCGGCGGCGAAACTGCTTCCCAGCGGGACCAGGAGGTTGGAGGGTTCCCGTATCACCGATCCGGTCACCGTGACCACCCTCTCCACCAGTGGGAGGCCGGTACGGAAATACTGCGCTATGGCCCTTGCCGTCCCCACGTTGTTCACCACCACCCCCACGTGCATGGGCAGCCCTCCGGAGGGGACCTCCCTTCCCAAGAGGTTGGTGATGAGCACCTTTTCCGCTCCCTGCGGGTAACGGGTCTTGAGGGTGCGGAGTTCTATGGAAGGGTCACGGACCACTTCCGCCAGTTTTTTGACCGCCAGGGGCTTGTTGTCCTCCACGGCGATGATGGCCCGATGCGCTCCCACGGCACTCATGATGATCCTCAACCCCTCCACCACGTCCTCGGGGTGCTCGAGCATCAGGCGGTAGTCGGCGGTTAGGAAGGGCTCGCATTCCGCGCCGTTGAGTATCACCGTGTGGATGGGGAATTCCTTGGGCGGTGCGAGTTTCACGTGGGTGGGGAAGGCCGCTCCTCCCAGGCCCACCATCCCCGCCGCGCGCACCGCGCGTCGGATCTCGTCGGGCTCCATGTCCCGCCATTCCAGCGGGCGCAGGGAGGGGTCGCGCTCGTAAAGGCCGTCGTTCTCAATGGTCACCGCTGGAGATTCGCCTCCCGCCGGATGGGGATGGGGGGCTATGCCGCGTACGGTCCCGGAGACGCTGGAATGCACGGGGGCGGAGACGAAGGCCTCGGAATCCCCGATCAGCGTCCCCACCAGCACCCGGTCTCCTCTTTTTACCCTCGGGGAGCATGGCGCCCCGACGTGCTGGCGGAGGGGGATGGTTACCAGCTCAGGGGCTTCCATGCGGACGATGGGTTTGTCGGCGGTGAGGTGTTTGCTCTCCGGAGGGTGGACACCGCCCTTAACCCTCTTTCCCCGCCTGGTCCTTATGCCTACCGTGATTCCCATCGAGTCTCCATGTCCAAGGGAAAGACAGCCAGCCTAAGCGGAATAAAACCGTATTGTAATTTATATCCCCGCCTGAGATTGTGTCCAGCTTTTTTTCGAAATTTCCAAAAAATTTTTTAAAGGTTCCGAAATCTAGGTAAAGTCCTGCGACCCTGCACCCCCTTTATGGCGGAGGGTCGAGTGGACGGAAGCGCGAGGCATTGGATTTCGGATCCCCGGATGGGAGCGGTTCCCGCCTAACGCTCAAAGGGAGCTGGGGCTTCGGGCCTTGCGGGGTGATTCTCCCCATGCCCTCATGGACTCTTGTCCCCCCTCCTTCGGGTGGGTTGGAGCGCGCCCGGATCCCGTCCCCCGGACTGTCCTTGCATTCCTTTCCCGGAGACCGCTCGGGCATCCCGACCCGTCGGTTCGTCTCCGACGCGCTCCGGCTCCGCCTTCCGTGATGGAGTTCCCTGGGGTTGGGTCCGCCCGCGACCGGCCGTATACTGTTCGTATGGAATGCAGGGCTCTGGTCACCGGCCGCGAAGGAGAGACTGTCCGGGTGCGGGTATCCGGGAGTGACTGCGCCGAGTGCGGGGGATGCGGCATATTTTCCCGGCGCGGCGGGGAGGACGTGGAGTTCACGGTCCTCGAGCACGGGGCGGCACGGGAGGGAGATGTGGTGTTGTTGGAGATACCCGGGCGCGCCGTGCTCGCCTCTTTCTTTATAGCCTTCGGGCTGCCCCTTTTGGCCATGGCCGCCACATATCTCGTCCTCAGCCTCATCCTCCTCGCACTGGCCGGGGTTGGCCACCAGGGCGCGGCAGTGGCCGCCGCCGTGGTCACCGGAGGGCTTTCCTTCTGGTGGAGCGCGAGGCTGGTGGGAAGGAAGTCGGTGCGTCCACGGGTCGTCGCAGTGCTCGGAAAGGGAGTGGACGGTGCGGGAGGGGACACGGGGGATAATCAAAAAGACCCGCGCCCAGTGGGAATACCGGAGGCGCTGCGAGGCCCGCGCTCCGGGTAGGGCCCCGGTAGCCTATTGGGTTGCCTCCTCCAGCTCGGCGAGGAACATCTCCACCGCCTCGCGGTCTCCGGGATAGGAGCTGATGGTCAACCGGACTCCTGCGGGTTCTTCTCCCTCCCGCAAGGTGAGCATGCCGTCGATCTTCCCCCTCAAGCGGGCACCACAGGTCCGCGCTCCCTCCGGACCCACGTTGGGAAGGAGCACCACCAGGCGGTTCTCGACCCTGGCCACCTCGTCCACGGCGCGGGTGTCGGGCTTGAGCACGTTGACCGCCACGTCCCGTAGTATCCTTCTTTCCCTGCTCCTCATCCGGGATATGAGGGCGGGATCGAAGGAGAAGATCACCAGCGAGAAGGGCTTGCCGTACCTCTCGTGCTCCAGGACGCGCCGCTCGATCTCCCTGCGGAGGAACCGGGCGTTGCCCACCTGGGTCTCGTCATCCACCAGGTCCTGTTCCTCCATCTTCACGAAGAAGTAACGAAACTGGATGCGTATGTACAGGCAGAGGATCGCCAGGATGCCGTAGACCAGGAATTTGGCCCCGATCAGCTGGGCGAGCACATGGGCCTGGAACTCCCCCCTCCACGCCAGGCGGGAGACGGCGTAAATGGCCAGGCTGACGAGGAAGGAGAGGGCGGCGCCGCGCTTACCACCATAGAGGCTGGCCACCACGACGGCCAGCATCAGGCAATGGCCCAAGATCTCCACGGCGTCCGTCTTCTGCACCGCCATCCCCACGGCCATGGCCGCCACGGCCAGGCCCATCACCAGGAGCACCATGCGCTCGAATTTGGCGTACCTCATCTTCCGTCCTTTCTCCCCAAGATCACAGGCCCTGGTGGTAGGGACACGAGACCGTTCCGGTGAGGGGGTCGTATATGTATTCCTGCCCGGACTTCGGGCAGCGGAAATCGGGATCCTCCTCCAGATATTCGGGTATCAGGTCCTGGAGGGAGGGTGGCCAGGCATTGTTCTCGGCTTCGTAAACGATGATGGCCTCCCTTATGCTCTTGAGGTTGGCACGGCAGACTGTCTCCTTGGTGCGGTCCAGGGAGAAGGAATAGGAGACGAAGGCGATACCCAGGAGTATGCCGATGATCAGAAGGACCATCATCATCTCCACGACGGTGAAACCATCTTCTTCGCCGGGGCGCCGGTTTCTCATCGTTCACCATCCCGCGTTCAACATAATTCTCGGTGGGGGTGAGGTAATCCTTGAACGGCTCCGGGATTGCCATCCTTCGTTTTCCCTTCGATCGGGCAGCCTCCGGTGAAACCTGGGCCGCCTCCGGTGAACGGGGGGCGAGGCCCCCCTAAAAACCCTTTGTCGCGGGGCTGGTCGCTATTCCTCGGTGGGGGTGAGGTAATCCTTGAACGGCTCCGGGATTGCCATCCTTCGTTTTCCCTTCGATCGGGCAGCCTCCGGTGAAACCTGGGCCGCCTCCGGTGAACGGGGGGCGAGGCCCCCCTAAAAACCCTTTGTCGCGGGGCTGGTCGCTTGCCTCTTTTCAGTTTGGGGAAACTATTGAGGAAAACGACATGCTCTCGAGGAGTTTGATGACCGAGCGGTCGGCGAGGGGCCCGAAAGAACCTGCTTTGGCCGCGCGGGGCCGGCGGACATGATTTCCGTCTCGTGGGGGAATAATTCGGAGAGAGGGCTTGCAGCCCCTTCGGATGTCCTTCGTTGTCGGGGAAAAGGAAGAGTGCGGGAGTTCTCCATTTAGTGGAAAATGTTTGGGGGAGGAGGCTGCGAGTCCCGGATGGAATCGAATGAAGGGGATCCGGGAGGCCGGAGTCCGGCTATGGAAACGCCGCGAAGAGAAGGCGTGGATGGCGGGTGGATCGGCAGTGGCGTCCGGTCGGCGGACGGTCCGGACTCTCCGGAGGGAGGGTATGCTGCGGCGAGAAGGGGGAACTGGAAGGATATGCCATACAACACGTTGTCCCGGGAGGATGCGGGAATGGGTCCCGCATGGAGGCCGAAGAGCCCGACGGCAGGCGTCCTCTTCCTCGAAGAGGGAATCGTGTTCCCGGTGGGAGGGACCATGATCCTCGTCGCTTCATATCTCTATCCCTACATGCGGGAATGGTTGGAACGCATATCCCCGGGATGCCTTTTTCATCGCCTTACCGGGCTGCCCTGCCTGCTGTGCGGGATGACGCGCAGCTTCGCCGCCACCTCCCATGGAAAGCTGGCGGAGGCCTTCCGTTGGCACTTTCTGGGACCGCCCCTGTATTTCCTGGTCCTCGGGGTTACACTGGGGTCTTTGCTGGAACGGGCGCTGGGACGGCGCGTTCTGCCCAGGCCGGACGAGGAGGCCAGGAGACGTTTGGCAAGGGCGGGGCTGGCCCTCCTGGTGGCGGCCTGGGCGGCGAGGCTTGTGATCTTCGGCGTGAACGTGTGAGCGGCCTGTGGGCCGGGAGGAGGAAGGAGGTAAGCATGGAAGGGACTCCTTATGCGGCGCAACCCGGAAACCCCCTCGAGTACCACGTGGGAGCCCGGGTGAGCACGGATTTCATCACCGATCCCGGGACCGCCGTCCTTCTCTCCGTCGTCACCTGCGGCATCTACGGCCTGTACATCGCCTACAAGCTGGTGCAGAGGAGGGACGAGCACTTCCGGCGCATGGCCGGGGTGGCGGATGCCGCGGTGGCCGCCCTGAGAGCGAAGGCCCAGGCGCAGGGAAGGGAGGAACTAATCGCGCCGGAGCTCTCCCAGCTGGAGCAGGTACGCATGCAGATGGCCACCATGGCCACGGAACGCGGGGCCGCCATCTGGCTTCTCATCTGCATGTTCACGGGCATAGGCTACCTGATACTCTACTACCTGCTCATGCAGGATTACGTGCAGCATGACGTTCTGGAGGCTCAGTTCTTCACCCTGATGAGCGGGGCGCTGGCCAAGCTGGGGCTGGCCACGGAGGCCGGACAGGCGGCGCCCTCCGTGCCCCAGAGAGATTTCGCCACCTTCCTCATCCTCACTCTCGTCACCTGTGGCATCTACGGCCTTTACTGGATGTACGTGATGATCAAGGATTTCAACGACCACTTCATGGCCCAGGTTCCCTGGGAGGATTTCCTGGTACAGGCCCTGCGTTGAGCGTCGGTCCCTTATCCCTCAAGCCGGGAGCCACAGGGAGAGGGCCACAACCGCCGCCACCGCCGAGAGGGCGAGTAGGTCGGAGCGGCGGAAGCGCATCGCCCGGTAACGGGTGCGGTCGGCCTCCCCCCTGTATCCGCGTGCCGCCAGAGCGGCGCCCAGTTCCTCCGCGTCTCTGAAGCAGGCGGAAAAGAGGGGAACCAGTAGGGGAACGAGGTTCAGCATCCTCCTCACGGGATTGCGGCTGGAGAAGTCGGCCCCCCGCGCCTCCTGGGCCAGGGCAATGTCGCCGGCGCGCCCTAGGAGGAGGGGGAGGAAGCGGAAGGCCGCGGTGAGGATCATGGCCATGTCGCGGACCGGAAGGCCCAGCACCCGCAGTGGGGCGGCCAGGGACTCCAGGCCGGAGAGCATCTCCACCGGTCCGGTGGTCATGGTGAGAATGCTCAGGAGCAGGACGGCCAGGGCCAGCCTCAGGGAGTAGAGCGCGCCGTTCTCCAGGCCGGTGTTGGTGATGACCAGGGGTCCCCATCTCCATATCTCCCTGCCGGGAGAGAACAGGAGCTGGGCGAGTCCGGTGATCAGGAGGAGCAAGGCCACCGAGCGCAGCGAGGAGAGGGTCTGTCCCGGGGGGAGCTTGGCCAGGTAGATCGCGGTCAGGGAGAAGACGAGGAGGAGGACCACCCCTCCCGGCCGGCGGACCAGGAAGGCGCCTACCAGAAGGGCCAAGGTACAGGCCAGCTTGGTCCTGGGGTCGAGACGGTGCACGGGGGAGGGTAGGGGGTAATACTGCCCGATGCGAATGCGGCGCAGACCCTTCAACCCGCACACCCCCTCATGAGGATGTCCACCTTCTCCGCCGCTTCCCTTGCGTCGTCGGCGTAGGGAGGGAGGGAGGGGTACCTTGCCCGCAGGCGGTGGAGGAGTTCCACCCGCGGCGGGGGTTCCAGGCCGGCGCGGAGAAGCCCCTCCCGGTCCCCCAGGACCTTCTTCTTCTCACCTTCCAGGAGGAGTCGCCCCTCGAAGAGCACAGCGGCGCGATCCGCCAGGAGATCCACCTCCTCCCATTCGTGGGTGACGAAGAGGATGCCCGTGCCATTGCCGCGCAGGTCCCTAAGGAGGGAGGCAAGCTTTTCCCGGCCCTCCCCGTCCAGACCGGAGAAGGGTTCGTCGAGGAGGAGGAACCGGGGTTCCCGAACCAGCACCCCGGCAAGGGCCACGCGGCGCATCTCGCCCCGGCTGAGAGCGAATGGCGAGAGCGGAGAGTATAGAGAGGGCTCCATCCCCACGGACCTCAGGCTTTCCGCCGTCTTCTCCCTGACCTCGCGGGGGGAGAGGGCGGCACGGCGCAGCCCGAAAGCCACGTCCGCTTCCACCGTGTCCGCGAAGAGCTGGTCTTCCGGGGATTGGAGGAGCAATCCGACCCGTTCCCTCAGCGGCGCATGGGCGGTCTGTGTCCCGCCGCAGGGCTTCCCGTCGAGGAGGAGAGTGCCCCTCTGGGGAGGGAGCAGCCCTGCCGCCACCAGGAGGAGGGTGGATTTGCCGCAACCGCTGGGCCCCAGAAGGGAGAGTATCTCGCCCTCCCGGATCTCCAGGTCCACTCCGCGGAGCACCTCCCTGGCGATGGGGGTGCCGGGATGGTAGGTGAAATGGACGTCCCTCAAAGCGAGACCCATAATCCCTCCAGTATCTCGTCCACGTTGCGAGGGTATTCGGGGAGCCCCCATCCCTTCCTGCGCAATTCTCGGGACAGGGCCAGGACTTCCGGTTCCCGGGCCGTGATGCGGGACAGGAGTTCGGGCCGGGAGAGGAAGAGAGCGGGCGGTCCGTCGAAGGTCACCCTTCCGCCTTCCAGGAGCAGCAGGCGGTCGGCGAGCAGGAATTCGTCCGGCCGGTGGGTGACGTGCAGGAGAGTGACCTTGTGCTCCTCCCGCCACCTCCGGAGGAGGTCCAGGAACTCCGCCCGGCCCGCGGGGTCCAGCATGGAGGTGGACTCGTCGGAGATGACGATGCGGGGGCGCATGGCCAGCACTCCGGCCAGGGCCACCCTCTTCTTCTCCCCCATGGAGAGCAGATGCGGCTGGCGGTCGCGGAGGTGGAGGATGCCGGCAAGAAGCAGGGCTTCCTCCACTCGCCGGGCCGCCTCTTCACGGGGAAGCCCCAGGTTCTCGGGCCCGAAGGCCACGTCCTCCTCCACCGTGGAGCCCACTATCTGGTGGTCGGGATCCTGAAGGATCATGCCCACCCGGCGGCGTATCTCCGCCAGATCGCCGGGGACTGAGGTGTCCAGCCCGAAGACGAGCACCCTTCCTCGCCCGGGCAGCAGGAGCCCGTTCACCAGGCGGCAGAGAGTGGATTTGCCGGAGCCGTTGAGCCCGGTGAGGGCCACGAACTCACCCTCGTCCACCCGCAGGTCGACGTCGACCAGAGCTGGCCGGTCCTCCCTCCCGGGGAAGCATATGGTAACTCCTTCCAGGAGGATGGCCGACTCCTTCCCACCTCCTGGTCCCGCCCCGTTTTCATCCGGGGTCCGTTCATCACGGAGGGCATCCGGGATGGCGGTTCGGCCTCCATACGGGGCCTCTCCGCCGCGTGCCCTGCTCCCGCGGTGGGGTGGGGAGAGGGCGTGGGGCGAGAACTGGGGAGGAAGGGATAAGAGCAGCCTGCGGGCCAGGACGCCGATCAGGAAGCCGGTGGGCAGGGCCAGGAGGAGGAGGAAGGGGAGGTAATGCACGAGTCCCGGAAAGCCAACCAGCCACACGGCCACCCCAAGCTGGGCGGCGTTGTGGGAGACGGCGCCGGCGACGCTCAATCCGGTGAGGGTTACGGCTGGGGGCCTGGCAGCGTATATGGCCATCATCACCAGGGTGGCCGTGGTCCCGGCGGCCAGGCTTATGGTCAGGCCCACGAAGCTTCCGCGCAGAAGCCCGCCCAGGAGGCAGCGCAGGATGTTGACGACCAATGCCTCCCAGGGCCCCAGGATGAAGAGGGCTATCAGCGTGGCCAGGTTGGCCAGACCCAGCTTGGCTCCCGGCAAGGGAAGGACGGGAGGGATCATCCCTTCCAATATCTGGAGCACAAGGCCCAGGGCCACGAGGAGTCCCAAGCGGCTGACCAGATAGGCCCGCCGGTCGGAGGACGGTATTCTGGGGAGGGGCCTCGGTTCAGCGGTTGACGACATCGGGGCTCCCTTCGCCGCTCACCACCTCTACGACCACCCGGTTGGGAAGGCAGACTATGCTCTCCCCGGGGCGGGATATCCACCCCGTGCGCACGCAGAGCTTGTCCGGGCAAGCGGAGTCCACCATCCGGACCCTTCCGCCCTCGATCTCCAGGAAGCTCTTCCCCTGGTACCCGTCCACGGACAAAGAGCGGTGTCCCTGCGGAAGGTCCAACTCCGCCACCTGCCGGCCGTCGGCCAGGATGCGCACCTTGAGGCTTGACCCTCCCGCTCGGCTGACGCCGTTCAGGATGAGGAAGACGCTCAGGACCCCCACGGCCAGGACCAGGAAGACGTCGCCCGGGGCCCACCAGCGTTTCAGCGAGGCGGCCCACCGCCCGGATCGTATGGTGCCGTTCAACGTTCCGTCCTCCTAGTCATCCCACCGGCGTATGCTCATCCTCCATTCTACAACCGGGGACGCGGCTTCCGGTTGTTATGCCCCAGGGCCGCGCATATAATCTTTCCTATGGACGTCAAGGAAGCCAACCTGGTCTTTCACGACGAGACCAGCCGGGAATACGACCGCAAGTGGGCCATCCGCTTCGACGACGACATGGCCCGCTTCGTGCTCTCCAAGTTCGAACTGGGCCTGGGAGGGCCCTTCCCCCGCGGCGTAAAGGTGATGGAGATCGGGTGCGGCACGGGGTACGCCATGCTCAACCTGGGGCTGGCCGGGGTCCTCGACGAGGCCTGGGGATGCGACATATCCCGGGGGATGCTGGACGTCTGCCGCGAGAACGCGGAGCGCCTGGGTATCAAGGTCCACCTCCAGCAGGCGGACGCGGAGAAGCTTCCCTACGAGGATGAGTCCTTCGATCTGGTCATCGGGCATGCCGTGCTCCATCACCTCCCCGACCTCAGGGCTTCCCTGCGGGAGGTGCACCGCGTCCTCAGGCCGGGAGGCAAATGCGTGGTGGCTGGGGAACCCACGGTGGCCGGCCATCGGCTGGCCCGGGTGGCCAAGGACCTGGCCTCGTTCGGGATAAGGTGGTATGCAAGGCTGGGCGGCCGGCTGGGGAAGAGGAGGGTGGAGCTTCGCCGTTATGACGCGGAGGGGTCCCCGGAGAACCACGAGCTCCAGGAGCTGGAGTTCATGGTGGACATACACAACTTCCGCCCCCGCGAGCTCTGTGCCCTGGCCCGCGAGGTGGGCTTCCGCGATGTGCGTTACGAGTGCGAGGAGCTGTGCTCCAGCTTCATCGGCTGGATGATACGCACCGTGGAAGGGAGCGTCAGCGAGGAGAACATCACCGACCGCTGGAGGTGGGGGGCTTACAACACCTACAAGAGGGCCCGGGCCCTGGACCGCGTGCTCTACCGCTACCTGCCTCGCGACTGGTTCTACAACCTCATCCTGTGCCTGGAGAAGTGACGGGAAGGGGGGCCGCCTTGGGAGGCTGCAGCCGTGAGGCCCTGGAGGCCATGCAGGAGGTGGAGAAGGCACAGGGGATGGAGGCCGCCGGCCGCCCCCGGGGCTTGAGGTGGCTGGGCAGTACCGTCCGGTTCGTCGTTTCCAGGCGCATGTACACCCCGCGCTACTGGGTCTTCCTCTATCGCTTCCTGCGCTTCAAGGTCCTGCACCCCCGGGTGAAGACGGAAGGTTTCGTCTTCCTGCCCCGGCGTTATGAGGTGGTGCTCAAGAAGGGAGGCCGCATAAGGATCGGGCGCTGGGTGTGGATAGGCCGGAACAACGCCATCCGCTGCCACGAGGGTGAGCTGTACATCGGGGACAACACCATCTTCGGGACGGACAATACGGTGAACTGCTACGCCGGGGTGTACATCGGGCCGGAATGCCTCTTCGCCGACTCGGTGTACATAGTGGATTTCGACCACAACTACTGGGACCCGGTGATCTCCATCCGCTCCCAGGGCATCACCAAGAAGCCCATCCGCCTGGAGGGAGACATCTGGGTGGGGGAGAAGGTGACCATACTGCGGGGGGTGACCGTGGGGAGGGGCTCGGTCATCGGGGCCATGAGCCTGGTGAACCGCGACGTGCCCCCCTACGCCGTGGTGGGAGGCGTGCCGGCGAGGGTCATCGGCTGGAGGCCCCGGCCCGTGGCTCTTGCGGCGGAGGAGGGAGATGGTGGGGACGCTTCCGGCGTGGAGGGGTACGGGGAAAGTGCCGGTGATACACCCGAAGACCGGGGGTGAAGCAGACACGGCGCTCGGACCGGTTCATCCTGCAAACGGTTTTATGTCGCCCCTGGTGAGCGAATCGGGAATTGCCGGCATGCTGGGGTCGGAAACCGCTCCTCCCTTTCTAAGAGAGAGGGGGACCATCGAGATCTGTTGCGTGGCTGACTTTTCCCGAAGGGAGGCTCTCGCGCAGCGTTCTTTGCCCAGGGGTCGTGGCCTAGCGGGATGGCGGAGCTGCATTCCGAGTGAGATCCAGGCACCCGCTGGTGAAAAGGAAGACATTTGCAGGTTCTCGATTGGGCTCGGAGGCGTGAGGATGCGGCGTTCGAAAGACGTGCCCCGCCCTCCGGTAAATGAAATGGTAATTTATTACAGTGAGCTTTGACCGGTCACCGGGAGCGGGAGGTATGACGAGGGAGGATGGCCGTCCGGAACTTAGGCGTGACCCCCTTATCGGAGGTTGGACCATCGTGGCTCCCGGGCGTTCCCGCCGTCCCGGAGGGGGGACGGGAGCAAGGACGGTAAAGGGCCCCTGCCCCTTCTGTCCGGGGAACGAGCGCCTGACGCCCCCGGAGGTATGGGCGGAGGGGGAGAAAGGCCGCCGCAGGGACGGCCCCGGGTGGGAGATCCGGGTGTTCCCCAACCTCTACCCGGCGCTGGCGGAAGCCCCATCCGCGGTGGGAAAGGTCGGTAGGAGAACGCTTCCGGCAAACGGGTACCACGAGGTCATCGTCCATTCTCCCCACCACGACCTCGCTCTGGCCCGCATGGATCCGGAACCTGCGTTCCGTCTCATGCGCGCCTACCGTCTCCGCTACCGCGAGCTCTGCCGGCGCCCCGGGGTAAGGCAGGTCCTCATCATCCTCAATCACGGGCGGGAGGCGGGAGCCTCCCTGGAGCACCCGCACACCCAGGTGTTCGCCCTCCCCTTGGTCCCTGGGGCGGTGCGTGAGGAACTGCGACGCTTAAGGAGGGCGGGCTCCCGCGGCTGCCCGCTGTGCGCGGCGGTGGAGGAGGCCCGCCGGGAGGGAAGGACGGTGCTGGAGAACGGGTCCTTCGCCGCCCTGGCTCCCTTCTCCGCCCGCCAGCCTTACGAGACCTGGTTCGTGCCCCTCCGCCACCGGGAGGACTTCTCCAGGGCCGGGGAAAAAGAGTTGCGGGGATTGGCGGACATCCTCCGCCGCACGCTCCGGGGATTGAATGAACTCCTCGACGACCCGCCCTACAACCTGTGGCTGCACTCGGCTCCCTGCGGCGAGGAGCATCCCTATTACCACTGGCACCTGGAACTGATCCCTAGGCTTGCGGTGACCGCCGGTTTCGAGATGGCCTCCGGTATGTTCATCAACCCGGTGCCGCCCGAGGAGGCCGCCCGGCGGCTGGCCGAGGCCGTGGGCTGAGCCCTACCCGCGGGGAAGCACGGCCGCCTCTCGGTGGTGATCCACGTAGTGCCGGAGGGAGAGGCAGGCGGAGGTGGGTGTGAGGTAGGCCGGTATGCCCGCCTGGTACAGCCTGGCCGCCTGGGGCTGGACGAGTGCACTGGGGAAGAGCACCACCACCAGCGGTTTGGAGAGGCTCGGCTTTGCCTCCAGCACCTCGTCGGTTATGGCCCGGATCAGCCCGATGTCCCCCTCCCGAGAGGCGGGGGCGCTCCCCACGGCCAGGATGATGTCCACGCCGGGGTCCCGGTCCAGAAGCTCCAGCGCCCGCCGGTAGTTGCCGGGCACCACGGCTCCGAAACCCAGGTCCACGGGGTTGGATAAGCTGGTCCCCTCCGGGGGGAGGAAAGAGGCCAGCGCCTCGCGCGTCCGTGGGGATATACGCGCCATGGATAGTCCCGCCCACTCCACCGCATCGGCGGAGTTAACCGCCAGGCCTCCGGGGGCGCTGACCACCGCCACCCGGTCGCCCCCGCAGGGCGGGAGGTGGAGGAGAGCGGAGGAGAAGTCCAGCATCTGAGCCAGGTCGTCGGCTAGCACCATCCCTGCCTGGCGGGCCGCCCCCCGGAAGACCTCGGCATTCCCCGCTAGGGCGGCGGTGTGGCTGGCCGCCGCCCGTTCCCCGGAGAGGGTGAGGCCGCCCTTGATGGCCACCAGCGGTTTTTTACCTCGCATGCGCCTGGCCGTTTCCAGAAAGCGCCGGGCGTCGCGCACCTGCTCCAGGTAGGCCAGGACGATCTCCACAGCCGGATCCTCAGCCATGTACTCCAGGAAATCGGCGCAATTGAGGTCCAGCTCGTTGCCGCTGGAGACTATCTTGTCGAAGAGGATGCCCCTCTCCATCCCGGTGAGGAAGCTGATGCTGGAGATGGAGCCGCTCTGGGAGATCATTCCCGCACGTCCCGGCACCGGGAACATCCCGGCGAAGAGGGCCACCTTTCCCCGCGCGGAGTAGATCCCCATGCAGTTGGGGCCCACCACCCGGAGGTCGCTTCCCCGTAAGGCCTCGCGGACCTCCTCCTCCAATCGGCGGCCCTCCGGGCGTCCGGTTTCGGAGAACCCGGCGGTGTTGATCACGCAGCCTCCCACCCCGGCCGCCGCGCATTCCCGCACCAGCCCGGGCACGGCGGCGGGCGGAACGCTGAGGACCACCAGATCGGGCACGCGGGGCAGGGAGGTGATGTCGGGGTAGCATCTCATCCCCAATATCTCGTCATGGCGGGGGTTGACCGGGAAGAGGTCTCCCTCGAACCCCATGTCCAGGAAGGAGCGCAGAAGGAGGGTGCCGGGACTGTCGCGCCGTTCGGAGACCCCCACGACGGCCGCCGCGCGGGGATGGAAGATGCGGTCCAGGCTTTCCTTCAGTCGCCGGTCCATGGCCCCGGCCGCCGCTTCCGCCGACTAGCCGCCTTGGACGCGTTCCTCGGGGAGGGGAGGGCAGACGTGCAAGACGCGCGGCCGGTATTCGTACTCCCTTATGGAACGCTCGTACACCTCCACGGTCTGCCTGGCGATACGTCCCCAGTTGTACTTCTCGCCGATGAACCTGCGGGCGTCGCTGGTTAGCCTGCGGGCCAGTTCCTCGTCCTTGAGCACCCGTATCATGGCCTGAGCCAACGATTCCGGGTTGCCGGGCTTGAAGCACAGGCCCGTCTCCTCGTGGACCACGATCTCCTTGAGGCCCCCGGTATCGGCCACGATGACCGGGCACCCGGCCACCATGGCCTCCAGGACCACCATGCCGAAGGGTTCGTAGAGGCTGGGAACCACGGTGAGGTCGGCGCATTTATAGAACTTGGCCAGCACATCGGAGTCCACGAACCCCAGGAGCTTTATCTTCTCGCCGAGGCCCAGCTCCTCGATCATGGCCTGGAGGGCGCGGGCGTGCGGCCCCGTACCCGCCACCAGGAAGCGCAGGTCCGGCACTTCCCGGAGTACCATGGGCATGGCCTCGATGACCGTCTGGACGCCCTTCTCGTAGACCAGCCGGCCCACGAAGAAGACCATGCGGCGGTCGGGGTGTATGAACTGGTGGAAGATGCGCTCCCGGTCCGGGTTGACGTTGAAGATCTCGTATTCTATGCCGTTGGGGATGACCGTGACCTTGTCCGGGGGCAGCTCGAAGATGCGCACCACCTCGTCGCGCATGTAGTTGCTGCAGCAGATGGTGCGCACGCTCTCGAAGGTCAGCCACCATTCTATCTGGTGGATTATCCTCTGCATGGGGCCGGGAAGGTTTCCCTGGTGGCGCCCGTACTCTGTGGCGTGGATGGTGGCCACCAGTGGGATGCGGTAGGCGTGCTTGAGGGCTATGGAGGCGTGGGCCACCAGCCAATCGTGGGCATGAAGTATGTGCACCTTGCCGATCCTCTCGTTGATCAGCGGCACGGCCCTCTCCAGGAGGGCCACGTTGAACTGCAGGGTCCAGGAGACCCAGTCGTCCTGCGGTATCTCGGGTGGATAGAGGGGGACGCGGTAGATCTTCACCCCCTCCGCCTCCTCGTAGTCCGGCGCCCCGGGCGAGTCCTTGGTCACCACGTGGACGTTGATCCCCAAGCGGGCGAGGTTCACCGCCAGTTGGTGGACGTGGGTTCCCAGGCCGCCGATGATGCGTGGTGGATATTCCCAGCTGAGGATCAGGACTTTCATCTCCCCTACCTTCTCATATGAGCGACGCCTCCCTCCCCCGGGAGCCGCCCGCCGCCTTTTCCACCCGCCCTTCTGGAAGGGCGAAAATATTTTATTCGCTCTCATGGGCGTTGGCAATAAAGCCTATGATTGGGTAATTATGGTAATTCAATCCGGATCGCGTCGGGTTTCCGCGGCGATCCTCCCGTTGGGAGGAGCGAACTCGGATCGGCGGGCATCTTGCGTGAGGGAATGGCCTATCCCCTGCAAGGGATTCGGCGGCGGGAAGGGGGGAACCGGGGATGCCTCGAGGAAAACCACCTCATCGTCCGCCGGTGCGGCCCGGCATCCTTGTTGGAAGAAGTTGGCATATAAGTCGGCTTCGTGGCTCTTGAGCCTCCTCTGCCTCCGATGCGACCGGCTGCCTCAGTTCGGAAGGCGGAAGAGGTTCGCGGGACTCCCGGAAGACGGTGATTCGGCCACGGCCGCGCGGGGACAACGTCTATTCGCCCTGGCGGTGTCCGGGAAGATGTTCCAGGTGTCTTGCCCAATATCGTATGTCCAGCCATGAAAAGGGGTTGTCCGTCTCCTCCATGAGGGCCAGCGCCTCCTCCTCCACACCGCGTTCGAGCATGGCCATGCAGTGCCGGAAGCGCTCGGCATGGGCCGCGAAGCGCTCCCTGGCGTATTCGGCCGCCGTGTCCCGGGTGACCATATAGGACCAGTCGCTGGCCTCCAGAAGCAGGAGCTCACGCCCCGCCTGCAGGAGGGCCCTCGTCGCGGCCTCGTCACGCTCACCGCCGCAGCGGGAGAGGAAGGCCTCTTCGGAGCCACGGGTGACCTCCCAGATGTCCCGCGTGCCCTGATTCTCCCAGGTGTTGAACGTGCCGTCCACGTTCCAGGCGGTGCGGGCGGGCGAGAGCACGGGAAGGGAATCCGGTTCCAGCGTCGCCGCCACCCGGCCCGGGAGCTCGCATTCCGGGCCCAGGATGTCCAGCACCTCCCGCAGCCATATGGGTCCCTCGCGCCACCAGTGGCCGAAGAGCTCGGCATCGTAGGCGGCCAGGAGGACGGCCTCCTCACCGGGTTCCCGGCCCGGGAGCCGGTCCCACCTTTCCCGCATGCGGGCCGCGAAGTGTTCGGCATCCGCGCGCGCCCGGGCCCGCGCCGCCTCGGGGTCGTAGAGCTCCTTGTCCTCCAGGGGGAGGGAGGGCGAGGTTATCCTCCAGTATTGGAAGCCGTGCCCCTGGTAGTCCCTCTTAACGTATTCCCGGTATTCCCCGTGAGAGGGGTATCCGTCCGGCTCCCACACCAGGCGGTGAGAGAGCTCGTCGCGCAGGAAAGCGGCCAGGGGGGTCCCCCCCAGCCGGCAGGCCCTCCAGGTGGGAAGGGACAGCGGCGCGGTGTCCGGGGCGGTGTGATCCAGGACCACGTATCGCAGGGGCGGGGAGAACCTCCCCAGCACCCGGTCCAGCTGAGGGGTATAGGAGCACTCCGGAAGCCAGAAGCCCACCGGGTCCCGGCCGAAGCTGCGCCGGTAGCATTCCAGCCCGATCTCCACCTGGGCCGCCCGGCAGGCGTCGGCGGAGAGGAGGGGAAGGTGGGCGTGGGTCGCCGAGCTGGCCAGCACCTCCAGCACGCCGGCCTCCATTCCCCGGCGGAGAGCGGAGAGCATGCCATCCCCGTACTTCTCCTCGAGGAGGGAGAGCAGCCCCTCCAGCTCACGGGCATAGAGGGAGGCCAGGCGGGAGCGCCCCTCCTCTCCCAGGGAGCGCAGCCGCACCACCTCCTCCTCGGCCTGGCGCCGGCGGTTCCTCAGGTAGGCGGCGAAACGCTCCCGGAGGTAGGCGTCCTCCAGCTGCTCGGCGAGTATGGGGGTCATGGTCAGAGCCAGCTTTCCGCGGCGCCTGCCCTCCGCCATCTCTCCGATGAGCTCCCAGAGGGGCAGGTAGCATTCCGCCCAGGCCTCCAGAATCCACTGCTCGCCCACCGGCCAGTCTCCGTTGCGTCGCACGTAGGGCATGTGGGAGTGCAGGAGGATGGTGAAGGCACGTCTTTCCATCTATGGCATTTCCTTCCATCCCAGCCCTATGAAGTCCAGGGCTTCCTCCAGGGGCCGGTCGCGCACCGCAAAGTCCCTGGTGCTGAGGAGGGGGAGGAACAGGGGGCGGTAGAAGTACCTCTCCAGGCACTGGGGGAACTCCAGGCACCACTGCGAGAAGTTGCGGCCGCTCAGACGGTCGTGCAGTCGGAGCAGCCGGGCGTGGAAGACGCCCTTCACCTCCGAGCGGGTGAAGTGGCGGCGCATGAAGTCGCAGAACTCGCGGTGGTCGTATTCCCGTATGTGAAAGGGGTTCAGCGGTGTCTCACGGCCCGGCGAGATGATCAGGCGGTTGGGGGTGGTGATGACGCACAGGCCGCCCGGTCTGAGCACTCGGCGCGCTTCCTGCATGAATCTGTCCGGGTGGTGGAGGTGCTCCACCACCTGGAGGGAACATACCAGGTCGAACGAGCAGTCCTCCAGGCCCAGGTCGTAGATGTCCCGGTAGAGGAACCTGAGGTTGGGTCGCCGGTAGGTGCGCCGGGCGTGGTACACGGCCTCCGGGGCGAGGTCCACCCCCACCGCTTCCCGGGCCGAGGAGGCCAGGAGGTCCGTCCCGTAACCCTCACCGCACCCCAGGTCCAGGACGCGCCTGCCGGCGGCGTAGGGGAGGAGAAAGCGGTAGGCCGCCAGGTGGCGCTGGAACCAGTAATTCTCCTCCCTCACCCCGGGGAGGGTGCGTTCCCCGGTCAGGGCCAGGGGAGGGTAATGGTCCTGGGGAAGGTCCGAGGTGTCCACTTCTTCGTCCATGGTGCATATTCTGGCACCGTATGCTCCTCTTTGCCAAGCCAATCGTCCCGAGGGCCTCAGAGGCCCCGGCAACGAAGTCGCGTGAGGTGGATGAGCAGGCACTGTCGGCGGCTCTTTCCTGGGCCTCGTCGCGGGCCCCCTCCTCGCCAGGCCTCATAAAAGGGGGAGAGGCATGGAGAGGGTGGACAGGGCCCCGCCGACGAGGATGATGCCCGCGACGACCAGGTAATAGTTGCCGAAGCCGAACCCGAGCCCCAGGCAGAGGAGGCCCGCGGCCATCCCCATGCCCAGGTAGCGAAGACGCTTCTTCCTCATTTCACCAGGTCCAGGACCTTCTTGAACTCCTCCCCGTCCGCCCGGCAGGTAACCTCGTAGATGAGGGCCTCGGAGGTGGTGACCGTGGCCCCGGCGTCGCGCATCCTCGAAAGCGCGGCGTAGTGGTCCTCAGGCCGGCGGGTGCCCACCGCGTCGGACACCACCTGGACCAGGTAGCCGCGGTGCAGGGCGTCGAGGACCGTCTGGCACACGCATATGTGGGTCTCGATGCCGCAGACCAGCAGACGCTTCCGGCCGGAGCCCTTCACGGCCTCCTCGAACTCGGGGACCCCAAAACAGCTGAAGACGCGCTTCAGGATGGGCCGGTATTCGCTCAGCTCGCGATTGACCTCCTCCACCGTGTATCCCAGCCCTTGGGGATAATGCTCGGTGAGGATCACCGGCAGGGAGAATATGGAAGCGAACTTGAGCAGCCGGACGATGTTCCCGACCACTTCCTCGCGGTTGTGGATCATGCGCACCAGTTTCTCCTGGGGGTCGATGACCAGGAGCAGGCTGTCTGCTGCGTTGGCCAGGTCCGGGTGTCTTTCCATGTCTCGATCTCCTTTGCGGTCTCCGTAGATCGGTTTATGGACTGCAGGGCATCCGGTCCGATTAGCGGTCGCCCCTCATCAGCTCATTCCCTCTCCTCCCTTCCCTCCGCCTCGCCCGACCGCTGTCCTCTCAAGGCGTCAACCCGCTCCACCGCACCTTGGCGAGACCGGAGAACGTCATTGCACCCTCCTCGTCATGCGCGGTCATGTCCAGCAAACCAATCCTCAACCCTCTTCCTCGCCTTCTTCTCCCTTGGCCTCCTTGAGATATGCGTCCGCCAGCTCGGAGACCTCCAGGGCGGAGTTGAAGGCAGTGTCCCCTCCCGTGCCCTCGGCGCAGGTGGTGTCCCCGCAGAGGAAGAAGTTGTCCAGGCCCGGGAGGGTGAAGCCCGGCCGGTCCTCGCGGGTCTGCCCGGGTCGCGGCAGGAAGCCGTCCACCATGCTCAGGCGCATGACGCGCTCCCATTCCACCGCCTCCCATATCCCCGGGAACATCTCTCCCAGCATCTCCCGCAGCCTCTCCTCTTCCCGTTTCACCTTGTCCTGGTTCCTCATCCAGGGGAGGGGAAGGGGATAGAACCAGGAGAGGAGCTGCTTCCCCTCCGGGGCCGTGGAGAGGTCGATGTTGGAGGTGAACTGCCCCATGGTCACGGGGTCCGGGGTCACTATTAAGCCCTTCTTCTCGCTGACCTTCTCCCGTAGCCCCAGGTCCAGGGCAATGCCCGCCGTAGGCACCAGCTCCCGGGCTTTCTTCACGAACTTGATGGGAAGGTCCTTGCCCCCGAAGAGGTCGGGCACTTCCTGGACGGGTATGGCGCTGATCACCGCGCGGGCGGTATAGGTTGCGGTGTCCGTCTTCACCTGGGTGACTTTTCCTTTCCGCAGGAAGAGGCGGGTGACCTGTGAAGAGGTGAGTATCTGGCCGTTTTTCTCCAGTTCCTCCCTCAATCCCTCGATGATCTGGCGGGTCCCCCCCTCGGGATAACCAACCTTCACTTTGGCCCGCAGCGCTTTGCGCAGGAAGGCGGCCATCTCGCCCGCGGAGGCGTGCCGCAGGTCGGGGGCGATGATGCCGATGCCGGAGAGGACCCTCATGAGCTCGAGGGTCTCCGGCGACCTGCACTTCGAGGTGAGTTCCTCAAGAGAGATTTGGTACTTCCGTTCCGGCCGCCCGAGGACCAGGCGTAGCAGGTAGTAGGCGGCGCTGAGCTTGGCCCGGGTGGACAGGAGGGGGGAACGGAATATCTTTCCCACGTTGTTGGGCAGGGGGAGAAAACTCCCGTTCCGGTAGAGCTCCGGTTCCCCGGGCTCGATGAACTTGAGCTCCCGACCCAGGCGGCGGAAGACGGCGGCCGCCGCCCCCTCCGAGGCGAAGCGGTTGTCGTGCAGCCCGTATTCCACAAGGAAGCCGTCCCGCTCCTGGTATGCGGCCCTCCCTCCCAGATGCCTCGACCTCTCCAGTAGGAGCACCCGGTGGCCCTTACTGGCCAGAAGGGCGCCGGCGGAAAGTCCCGCGTAGCCGCCCCCGATGACTATCACGTCGTATCCGTCCATGCCTTAAACCC
Source organism: Candidatus Solincola tengchongensis (assembly GCF_015711935.1). Classification (NCBI taxonomy): domain Bacteria; kingdom Bacillati; phylum Actinomycetota; class Candidatus Geothermincolia; order Candidatus Geothermincolales; family Candidatus Geothermincolaceae; genus Candidatus Solincola; species Candidatus Solincola tengchongensis. Next base: position 70,160 of record NZ_JACVJJ010000108.1, on the reverse strand, counting down.
CCTCCGTCTCAGTGAAGGCCCTCCCGCCGGGCATCATCAGGAGGGCGGCGATCTTCAACGGCCCGGCGACCCCCGCCCTCCCTCTTTCGTCCCCCGTGCCGCCCTCGGCGGTACGTTCGCGGGCCATGAGGATATTTAACCATAGATAAGAACGAGCGCACACGGCGGTTCATGTTCGGGAAACCGACTTTTCCTTCTTCGATATGATTGCTTTAACGGGGAGGCGGGATGGTCTCCAGGATGTCTTCGGCTCCCGTGGCCCTTGCTGCGACCATAGGTGTTCGTTCGACCCCACGCTGGCGGCGGATGCGCGAGCCATTCCGCGAAGGGGCCCCAGCGGAGGCCTGCATCGGCTCCGGGGGGTGAGGGGGAAAGGAATTCGGGGCCGGACCCGGCCCCTCCGCCTTCACTGGTTCCAGCTGGCAACAGGTACCCTATGATGGGATGCTCGCGAAGGGCAAGGTCGCTGGGGCATTGCGCAGCGTCGTCAGCTGGGGCGAGCCGTGCCCTTTCATGGGTCGGCGTGCGACTCCACCCTCGTGGTCGCGGGAGGAAAGCAGCCGAAGAAGGGCCGACGTGGCCGCCGGGTTTGATTCTTGACCGCACGCGGGAGGCGTATGGTTGCCGCCTGGTGCCTGGATCGGTCTCCGCGACGGGAAGCGCAGAGGCCTTGGCCTATGTACGGGAAGGCGGGATCCGGGGGCGGGGAAGAGCATGCCTCCGAGGCACGGAGCGTCACGTATCCTCCTCGGTGGGGCCGTTCTGGAAGTGGTTCCCAAAGCCATGTAGCATATCTCTGGCGAAAATGTATGTGTGAAGCCATCTTCAAGAGGATGGGAAAGGAGCGCGTGGGGTGAAACGGGAAAAGGTTGCCTTTTACGCCGAAAGCCTGGAGCCTCTGAGGTTGGAGGGGATTCTGGAGCTCCCCGAAGGAGAGGGGCCTTTTCCGGCCTGCATCCTCTGCCACCCCCACCCCATCGGCGGAGGGTCTATGCATGTTCCCCTTCTGCGGGTGATCTCCGAGGTGCTGGTGGGGGAGGGATGGGCCTGCCTGCGGTTCAACTTCCGGGGAGTGGGGGAGAGCGCCGGGGAGTCCACCGGCGGGCTCCGGGAGACGGAGGACGTGGAGGGGGCCTACCGTTTCCTGGCCCAGCGGGAGGACGTGGACGCGGGGGACCTCTCCCTTGCAGGGTGGTCCTTCGGCTCCTGGGTGGGCCTGCGCTGGGCGGTGAAGGGCGGTCGCTGCCGCCGGGTGGCCCTCGTGAGCCCGCCAATGGTGGGATTCGATTTCTTCCACTTCCTGGAAAACAGCGGCCTGAGCCTGCCGCCGGAGACTCTCGTGGTGGCCGGGGAGAAGGATCAGTTCGCCTCTCGGGAGAAGCTCGAGGAGCTGGCCTCCCGCCTGGGGGGAGAGCTCCATCTCCTGAAGGGGGCCGACCATTTCCTCTTCGGCCGGGAGGAGGAGGTCGCCCGGGTCATCGCCGGCCGCTGGGGAAAGACCCGCTGAACCGCATTGCCTCCGGGAGGCCGGACGGGAACGTGGGCCTGCGTTCCCCGAACGACCCACACGCTGGACGGTGTGGTCCGACACAGGACCAACGCCCGTCATGCGGCAGAAGGTTTCCGGATGGTTTCCGGGTCCGGCATGATCCGCAGGAGTAGTATGCGCCTGGAAGCACGCGATCCTCGGCCTCCTTTCTCTGGACCTCGCAGGCGGCGAGAATAGCTTGGAATTATATTCCAAAGAGTGCGCCGGTTTTATCGACCCCCTTTCGGCATGTGCCCGGGGCGGGCCGTGGCGTGGGTTGAACCGCGTCACATCAACCGAATACGTTTGACGCCCCGATATTGAAAAGCGGGGTAGAGACGCGGTGGAGAAGGGGACCGCAGGCTGCAGGAAAGCGTGAGGTTAACACATCCCCTTTATCGCTTGCCCTCGAGATGTCGATATGAAAAGCAGATGGTCGGTTTGTTGTGCGGGAGGCGATGAAGAACAGCTTGGGGTTATCCGGGGTGTGGGGTGGTGATAATGATAAATAGAGGATGGAGAGGACGGCGGATGGGTGCGGGCCGTCCCGACCGGACCCGCGGAGAAAGGGGGCGAGGAACATGTTGCGGGAAGAGTTCCTGAAGAAGGTGAGGGATGCCGCGGGACTGGAGTCCGTCGGTCAGGCGGACCGGGCGGTGAGGGCCGTGGTCGCCGTGCTAAAGGCCGCGTTGCCCCAGGAGCAGGCGGAGATGATAGCCGCGGCGCTGCCCGAGGACCTCAAACTCGGATGGGAGATGGTGGACGCCTACCCGGCGGACATCCTGGAGCGGGAGGACATGTACTACGAGGGGTCGGAAGCTCAGCCGGAGAGGGAGCGGCCGACCATAACCCACGGCTGAACCCTTGACCCCGAGCCGCATGGCTCATGATGGCAGGACGGTATCATAAAGCTCGGTGTTTGGCCGTTGACCGGTCGGTGGGCTGAAAGGCTCGAGCACGGATACACGGATAAAATAATTTATGTATGACCCGTCCACGCGCGCGGAGCGTGGCGGGCCTTCTGGTCCGGCAGAGGGAGAGAGTAAAGGTCTGTCCTTCCACCGTATTCTTCCGCGGTCGTCGGAGCGGGATACGGGTCCTCACGTCCCGTGGGCGGTGAAGGTCTCGTCATCCGCTCCGGACCTCGTCATTCGTCCGCGACTCGATCATCCGCAAGCGGGTCGGCACGCTCCGCTCCCGCTCACCCCATGGCACAGGCCTTTTCCGTTTATCCATAAGCGGCTCGTCGGGGTGGGATTGCGCAGGCCGCGCCGAAGACCCACACGGCTCGAAAGCCGGTGGCCGTCCTTCTCTCCATGTCTTATGGCGCCTTTATCCCTCAGGAAATGACCGCGGGCAATGGACTCCTTGCCTCGACCCAACCCGTCGATAGAGGACCTTCTACTGGCCTCTGGAGGGCGCTTCCTTCCTTGCAATGGCTGGGAGCAGCGGATATAATACCGTCGGTGTCCGGGAGGAAAAGAACCGGAACCGATTTCCGCGATGAGGACTCACCGGGGACTCCAGGCCTTATGGCTGAGAGCCGTCGGTTAATAATATGCCTAAAATCGGGACCGGTACTGAAGGGGAAACGCGAAGGGATTGAACGAAAAGGCCGTCACTGGAGGAAGAGGAAAGGAGTTGCAGCATGATTCCGAGTGACCTTGAGATCGCCCAGGCGGCGGAAATGCTACCCATCACTGAGATCGCCAGGAATATGGGGCTTGAGGAGGATGAGATCGAGCTCTACGGCAAGTACAAGGCCAAGATCAATTTCGAACAGGTCCTGGAACGTCTGAAGGACCGTCCGGACGCTAAGTATATCGATGTGACCGCCATCACCCCTACCCCTCTGGGCGAGGGCAAGACGGTTACCTCCATAGGGTTGACCCAGGCCCTAGGGAAGATAGGCAAGAACGTGATCCTCACCCTTCGCGAACCCTCCCTGGGACCGGTCTTCGGTATCAAGGGCGGCGCTGCGGGAGGAGGATATTCCCAGGTGGTGCCCATGGAGGACCTCAACCTCCATTTCACCGGGGACATCCATGCCGTGGGAGCGGCCAACAACCTCCTGGCGGCCATGATCGATACCAGCATCCTTTTGGGCAACCCCCTGAACATCGACCCGCTGACCATCTCCTGGCGACGGGTGGTGGACATCAGCGACCGCGCCCTGCGAGACATCGTCATCGGGCTGGGAGGCCGTGAGAACGGGTATCCGCGTCAGACCGGTTACGACATCACCGTGGCCTCCGAGGTGATGGCCATCCTGGCGCTGGCCAAGAACCTCAGGGACCTTCGGGAGCGGTTGGGGCGCATCGTGGTGGCCTACACTTACGACGGCAAGCCGGTGACCGCCGAGGACCTCAAGGCGGCGGGCGCCATGACCGTGCTCCTCAAGGAGGCCCTCAAGCCCAACCTTATCCAGACCTTGGAGCACCAGCCCTGCATCATGCATGCCGGACCCTTCGCCAACATCGCCCACGGCAACAACTCGGTGGTGGCCGACCTGGTGGCCCTCAAGTGCGCCGATTACGTGGTCACCGAGTCCGGGTTCGGTGCCGACTGCGGTGCGGAGAAGATGATGAACATCAAGGTCCGCGCGCTCGGCAAGTCCCCGGACTGCGTGGTCATAACCTGCACCATCCGGGCCCTGAAGATGCACGGCGGAGCCTTCACCGTGCGGCCGGGAAAGCCCATCGACGAGGAACTGGTGAAGAAGGAGAATATGCCCGCTCTGGAAGAGGGCACGGGCAACCTCCTCAAGATGATCGAGAACATGAAGCTCTTCGGCCTGCCCGTGGTGGTGACCATCAACAAGCGGGTCACGGACACGGACAAGGAGATCGAGCTGGTCAAGAAGTTGGCCGAGCAGGCCGGTGTGGTGGCCTGCGTGCCCATCGAGGTGTGGGCCAAGGGCGGCGAGGGAGGCAGGGAAGCAGCCGAGGCGGTGGTGGAGGCCTGCAACCAGCCTAAGGAGTTCAAGTTCCTCTACGAGCTGGACTGGCCCATCAAGAAGAAAATCGAGACCATCGCCACCAAGATCTACGGCGCCGACGGGGTGGACTACACCCCCCTGGCGGAGCAGAAGATAAAGCAGTATACGGAGGCGGGCTGGGACAAGCTGCCCATCTGCATGGCCAAGACCCACCTCTCCCTGTCCCACGACCCCAACCTCAAGGGAGTGCCCAAGGGATTCCGCCTGCCGGTGGTGGACATCCGCCCCTCCATCGGGGCCGGCTTCCTCTACCCCCTCTGCGGGGCCATGCGCACCATGCCCGGTCTGCCCAGCCGGCCGGCGGCGGTGGACGTGGACATCGACGAGAACGGCAGGACGGTGGGCCTGTTCTAGTCGCCGGCGATAGACGATGAGAGCTTGCGATGCCCCGGTCCGGCGGACCGGGGCATCGACCGGAAAGGGACGCTGATAACTCGGAGGACGGCTTTTGGAGGACACCTGCAGGGTACTGTTCCTTCCTGACAACCGCTACATAGTCGTCCCCAGGGGAGAGAACCTCCTCAAGGCGGCTATGGACGCCGACGTTCACGTCAACGCCTCCTGCGGCGGCTCCGGCTCCTGCGGAAAATGCCGTGTGGTGGTGGAAGAGGGGGAGGTGGAGAGAGAGCCCAACCCCAAGCTCACCGAGTCGGAGATCGCACAGGGTTACGCCCTGGCCTGCCAGGCGAGGGTGCTCACCGACCTGCAGGTGAGGATACCCATCGAGTCGCGCATCGGGGACAAGAGGATATTCGAGCGGAAAGAGCCCGTTCCCGCCCACGGGTACCTCCTCTCCGCCGCGGACTGGGAGAAGAGGCTGCCCCATTGGGAGCTGAATCCCTCCACGCGGAAGATCCACCTGGTGCTCCCGCCCCCTACTCTGGACGACAACGTCAGCGACGCGGAGCGGGTCAAGCGGGGACTGGCCATGGAGGCAGGGCTGCGAGACGTGGTCATCGACTACCCGGTCCTGCAGCGCCTGCCCAACATGCTGCGCCAGAGCGACTGGGACATCACGGTCACCGTCCTGGACAGCGGGGAGGAGCTGAGGGCGGTACGCATAGAGCAGGGAGATACAACGGAGCGCCAGTCGGCCATCGCCATAGACGTGGGCACCACCACCATCTCCGCCGAGCTCATCGACCTGCGTACCGGCGAGGTCACCGCCCGGGCCTCTGACTACAACGCCCAGGTGGCCTTCGGGGAGGACGTCATCACGCGCATCATCTACGCCACCCGGGGGACCGGGCTGGCCAAGCTGCAGTCGGTGGTGGTGGGGACCATATGGAACCTCATCAAGACGCTGGTGGAGCAGGCGGGTATAGAGTACTGCAACATCACCCACCTGGTGGTGGCCGGGAACACCACCATGACCCACCTCCTCCTGGGCCTGAACCCCAAGTACATACGCGAGGAGCCCTACATACCCTCCGCCACCTTCTTCCCCTGGATAAAATGCAGCGACATCGGGCTGCGCATAGCCGCCGGCGTCTATCTGTACGCCATCCCCTGCGTGGCCTCCTACGTGGGCGGGGACATCGTAGCCGGCATGCTGGCCTCGGGGATATTCAACACCGACAAGCTGACCTTGTACATCGACATCGGGACCAACGGCGAGATGGTCCTAGGCAATCGGGAATGGATGCTCTCCTGCTCCTGCAGCGCCGGGCCGGCCTTCGAGGGAGGTGGGGTGAAACACGGCATGCGGGCCACCCGTGGGGCCATAGAGCAGGTGCGCATCAACCCCGGGAACTACGAGCCCATGATCATCACCGTGGGCAACCGCAAGCCCATCGGCATCTGCGGCTCGGGGCTCATCGACGCCCTCTCGGAGATGTTCATGACCGGCATCATCAACGAGAAGGGGAAGATAAACACCGACCTCCCCACCGACCGGGTGCGGGCCACCGAGGGAGGGGCGGAGTACGTCCTGGTGCGGGCCGAGGATTCCGCCACCCGGCGGGACATTGTCATCACCGAGGTGGACATCGACAACCTCATGCGGGCCAAGGCCGCCGTGTACGCGGGGATAGAGATACTCCTCTCCTCCGTGGATATGGACGTCTCCATGATCGACGAGCTGCTCATCGCCGGGGCCTTCGGGCGTTACCTGGAGGTGGACAAGGCGGTGAACATAGGCCTCCTCCCGGACATCGGCTTCGAGAAGATGAAGTTCGTGGGCAACGGGTCCCTCCTGGGCGCCCATCTCTCCGCCCTCTCCAAGGACATGCTCGAGAAGGCCAACGAGATCGCCCGCCAGATGACCTACCTGGAACTGTCCATGAACCCGGCCTTCATGGAGCACTACCTCTCGGCCCTCTTCTTCCCCCACACCAACCTGGACGCCTTCCCCTCGGTGAAGAAGAAGCTGGAGGCCCGCAGGAAGGTCCGCTACAGGACGGGAGAGGCGGCCTCCGCCGGGGAGGTGGGATGACTTGAGTTTCATCATCGCCGTTTCCGGCAAGGGAGGGACGGGAAAGACCACCTTCTCCGCCCTGGCCGTGGATTACCTGGTGCGCAGGACGGGGAAGGCGGTCCTGGCCGTGGACGCGGATTCCAACGCCAACCTTGACCAGGCCTTGGGCACACGGGCGGAGAAGACCGTGGGCGCGGTGCGTGAGTACCTCACCGAGAACGTATCCCGTATTCCCGCCGGGATGTCCAAGGAGGTATGGGTGGAGACCATGCTCCGGCAGGCCCTGGTGGAGGAGAAGGGATTCGACCTCATCTCCATGGGAAGGCCGGAAGGGCCGGGCTGCTACTGCTACCTGAACAACATCTTCCGGCGCTACCTGGACATCATGACCAAACAGTACGAGTACGTGGTCATGGACAACGAGGCGGGCATGGAACACCTCTCGCGCCGCACCACGCGAGGGGTGGACGTGATGTTCATAGCCTCGGACCCCACGGTCCGCGGGATCCGTACCGCCCTGCGCATACGGGACCTGGCCAGGGAACTGAAACTGGACATCCGGCGCATGGCCCTGGTGGTCTCCCGGGTGAGGGACGGGCTGGCGGACAACCTGCGGGCCATAGCCGAGGAAGGGAACCTGGAGCTGGCCGGGGTGGTGCCCGACGACCCCCTCATCGTGAGCCTGGACGAGGAGGGCCGGGCCATCACCGAGCTGCCGGAGGACAGCCCGGCCCGCCGTGCGGTGGAGGACATCCTCTCCCGTTATCTGGGTGCGGCCAAGGCGGGCGGCGGTTGAGCCTGGGATTTAAGGGAAAAGGTGGAATTATGCCCGGAGAAGTGAGATAATCAGGATTTGGACCGGGGAGGTCTGACGATGTACGTAGAGAAGCCCATGGTCGTATTTCTGGACAAGCTCGCCTCCAGGTCGCCGGAGCCGGGTGGAGGCTCCGCATCCGCACTGGTGGGGGCCGTGGGCGCGGCCCTCGTCTCCATGGTGGCCAACCTCACGCTGGGCAAGGAGAAATACGCCGGCGTTCAGGACCGTATAGAGGCACTGCTCCGGGATTCGGAGGGACTGCGGGCCGAGCTGCAGACGCTCATCCAGAGGGACACCGAGGTGTATGCCGACGTCTCCGAGGCCTACAAGCTTCCCCGGGACACGGAGGAACAGAAGGCGGAGCGCGCCGCCCGTATCCAGGAGGCCTTGAAGAAGGCCACCGAAGTGCCCTTCCGGATCGCCGAGAAGTGCCTTGAGGTGGCCCGCCTCTCGGAGACGGCGGCGGAGATCGGAAACGTCGGCGCGGTCAGCGATGCCGGAGTGGCGGTCCTCCTCGCCGAGGCGGCGGCTCAAAGCGCGGCTCTCAACGTGAGGATAAACGTGAACAGCATCGAGGATCGGGAGTTCGCCGAATCCCGCTGGGGACGCATCGAGGAGATCCTCGAGGAGAGTGCCCGCCTGCGGGACAGCGTGTTGAGGCTGACCTACGAGAAGCTCGGGTAGGGGCGGAAAGGATTTGGTCTTCCCGCGCTTCCCGCGCATGAAACCGTTACCGCTGAGGGTCGGCACGGGCGCGGGCATGGATGCGTAATCATTGACGGACAGGAAGGTGGGAGGAAGGAAAGGATCCCCTCCGGAAAAGGGAAAGGAGCGAGGCTTATGACCGTGGTCATCGATTGTGTCGCCATCGGCGAGGAGTTGATGAAGGAGATCGTGGCCGAGACGGAGGCCCTGAAGGCCAAGGGAATAACCCCCGGCATCGCCACCCTCCTGGTGGGGGACGATTTCGGAGCCCGCATGTACCGGGGCCAGGTGGAGAAGTTCTGCCAGGAAGCGGGCTTCAACTATTTCAACGAGAACCCTCCGGCAGACGTCAGCGAGGAGGAAGTGGTGGAGATCGTCAAGCGGCTCAACGCCGACAAGGCGGTCTCCGGCATACTGCCCCTGCGTCCCTTCCCCGAGCACATCTCGGACAGCGCGGTCATCAATTCCATCGACGTGAACAAGGACATCGACTGCTTCCATCCCTTCAACATGGGGAAGCTGGCCCTTGGCGAGCCCACCTTCCCTCCCGCCACCCCCTCGGCGGTGGTGGAGATTCTGGACCGCTACGCCCGTGAATACGAAAAGGTGGATCCCAAGGACTTCTACGAGGGTGCGGAGATAGTGGTGGTGGGCCACTCCAACATCGTGGGCAAACCGGTGGCCTTCCTCATGCTCAACCGCAACGCCACCACCACCGTGTGCCACGTCTTCACCAGCATGAAGGGTAACCTGGAAAAACATACCAAGGGAGCGGACATCCTCATCGTGGCCGCCGGGAAGGCCGGCCTCATCGGCCCGGACCAGGTGAAGGAAGGGGCCATCGTGGTGGACGTGGGCATCAACCGGGTGAAGGTCCTGGACGAGAAGGGCGAACCGGTGCTGGACGAGAAGGGCAAGCCCAAGACCAAGACGGTGGGCGACGTGGCCTTCGACGCCGTGAAGGACATGGTGAAGGCCATCACCCCGGTGCCCGGAGGCGTGGGGTCGGTGACCAACCGCATGCTCATGAAGAACGCCCTGCGGGCCTGCAAACTGCAGCACGGTTTGGAATGACGGGAGTCAAGGTCCTCGCGCGGAGGTTGTAAATATCATATTTAACGGCGGTTGAGACATCGGAAAGGAGAAGAGAGATGGCATTCACTCTACCGACGGAAACGGCCAAAGGCAAGATCCGCGAGGTAGAACTAGGGGCCGGAGAGAAGGCCAGAAAGGTTGGCGGCGAGAACTGCCTGCCCTTCTACCTCTGGGAAGGCGAGATGCCCAACAAACCCATCGTGGCCGCCGAGGTCATGGACGAGGTGAGCGAACTGGTCCCGGCCCTGGAGAAGGCCCTGGGCGAGGTCAAGGGCGATCCTGTGGCCTGGGCCAAGAAGGCCGTGGAGGAATGGGGCGCCGACGCCATCTTCCTCCTCCTCACCTCCACCGACCCCAAGGGGACCGACGCCCCGGCCGATCAGGCGGCGGAGACGGTGCTCAAGGTGGAGGAGGCGGTGAAGGTCCCGGTCATCGTCTACGGCACTGAGGACGTGGAGAAGGACGCCGAGATCGCCCGCGTGGTGGCCACCAAGGCGGAGGGCAAGAACCTGCTCATCGGCCCGGCAAAGGAGGACAACTTCAAGAAGGTGGGGGCTCCGGCCATAGGATACAAGCAGACCGTAGCCGGCATGACCCCCATCGACGTCAACCTGGCCAAGCAGCTGAACATCCTCCTCACCAACCTGGGCATGGAGGCGGACAAGCTGGTCATCGACCCCACCACCGGAGCCCTGGGATACGGCCTGGAGTACACTTACTCGGTAATGGAGCGCCTGAAGATCGCCGGACTCTTCCAGGACGACTCCATGACCCAGATGCCCATGCTGGCGAACATCGGTTTCCAGGCTTGGAAGACCAAGGAGGCCAAGAGCTCCGAGGAGGATTACCCGGAGTGGGGCGATCCGGAGAAACGGGGCATCATGTGGGAGACGGTGACCGCTGTTGCCCTCCTCCTGGCCGGGGCGGACATCCTGGTCTTGCGCCATCCGGAGTCCATCCGCTTGGTGAAAAAGCTCATCGCCGACCTTTCCGGGTAGGCTTGGACATAGAGAGAAGGGGTTCCAGAAGGACCCGAGACCAATTCCATAGGAGGAAACGGAGACATGGCAGAAATCGAGGAACTGTCGGCGTGCGAAGCCACGCTGGAGATGCTCAGGCAGGCCAAGGAGCTGGAGCAGGAGACCGCCTTCGACCGCGTGGAGCAGCAGAAGGGCTGCGCCTTCGGCGAGGCGGGGAGCTGCTGCCGTATCTGCAACATGGGGCCCTGCCGCATCAACCCCAAGAAACCCGAGGAGAGCCGGGGGGTCTGCGGGGCCACCATGGACACCATCGTGGCCCGCAACTTCGCCCGCATGGTCTGCGGAGGGGCCTCCGCCCACTCCGACCACGGGCGCGCAGTGGCCGAGACCCTGATCCTGGCCGCCAAGGGAGAGGCCAAGGACTACGAGATCAAGGACCGAATCAAGCTGCTGGAGGTGGCCGCCGACCTCGGCGTGGAGATCGGCGACCGCGACATCAACGACATCGCCCTGGAGGTGGGCGAGCGCTGCCTGGCCATGTTCGGGCAGCAGGAGGGCGAGCTGGCCTTCGCCCAGAGGGCTCCCGAGCCGCGCAAGGAGATCTGGCGCCAGCTGGGAGTCTTCCCGCGGGGCATCGACCGCGAGGTGGTGGAGCTCATGCACCGCACCTCCATAGGCGTGGACCAGGACTACGAGAACATACTCATGGCCTGCGCCCGCACCGCCCTGGCCGACGGATGGGGCGGCTCCATGGTGGGCACCGAGCTACAGGACATCCTCTTCCAGACGCCGGTGCCCCTGGAGTCCAAGGTCAACCTGGGGGTACTCAAGGAGGACGAGGTCAACATCATCGTCCACGGCCACGAGCCCATCCTCTCGGAGATGATTGTGCTCGCCGCCAGCCTCCCCGAGATGCAGGAGAAGGCCAAGGCGGTGGGGGCCAAGGGCATCAACCTGGCGGGTATCTGCTGCACGGCCAACGAGGTGCTCACCCGCCACGGGGTGCCCATCGCCGGCAACGTGCTCCAGCAGGAGCTGGCCCTGCTCACTGGAGCCGTGGAGGCCATGGTGGTGGACGTACAGTGCGTCTACCAGGGCATCGGGCAGATCGCCAGCTGCCTGCACACGGACATCATCACCACCTCCCCCAAGGCCAAGATGCCCTACGCCCGGCACATCGAGTTCCACGAGGACCACGCCCTGGACATCGCCAAGGAGATCGTCTCCGCGGCCATCGAGAACTTCCCCAAACGAGGGAAGGTGCGCATCCCCGACGTCCAGGAATCACTCATCGCCGGGTTCAACCACGAGTACATCAACTACATGCTGGGTGGCCGTTTCCGCGCCTCCTACCGGCCCCTCAACGACGGGGTCATCGACGGCCGCATCCGCGGCGTGGTGGGCGTGGTGGGGTGCAACAACCCGCGCGTCAAGCACGACGACATCCACGTGCGCGTGGTCAAAGAGCTCATCGCCAACGGCTGCCTGGTGGTCATGACCGGATGTGCCGCCCAGTCGGTGGCCAAGGCGGGCCTCATGCTCCCCGAGGTGGCCCGGGAGATCTGCCCCCAGGGCCTGTGGGAGATCTGCGAGGCGGTGGGCATCCCGCCGGTTCTGCACTGCGGCTCATGCGTGGACAACAGCCGCATCCTCATCGCCTGCACGGCCATGGTCCACGAGGGCGGCCTGGGCGACGACATAAGCGAGCTCCCGGTGGCCGGTTGCGCGCCGGAGTGGATGAGCGAGAAGGCCATCGCCATCGGCGAGTACTTCGTAGCCTCCGGCGTGTACACCGTGTTCGGGGTGAAGTGGCCGACCATGGGTTCCAAGAACGTCACCGACTTCCTGTTCAAGAAGTACGGTGAGCTCTTCAAGAACACCTGGGATTTCGAGCCGGACCCGGAGAAGATGGTGGGCAAGATCCTGAGCCACATCGACAGCAAGCGCGAGGCCCTGGGGATCATGGCCAAGCGCGAAAGGGTCCTCTTCGACATGGCCATGAGAAGGGAGTTGGAGATCTGATGAGTAGGATAATCGCAGCCGCAGCCATCAAGGGGGCCCACAAGGAGGTGGCCGAGGCCGAGCGCATGCTCGCCGAGACCAAAGAGGCCGTCGGCGCCACCGCCAAGGTGGAGTTCCCCAACACCGGTTATTACCTTCCCATCATCTATGCCCTCACGGGCATCCCCGTGCAGAGGCTGGAGGACATGGACAAGGTCCTGGAGTACGCCAAGGACCTCCTCCCCCCCATCCCCAAGCAGCGGCACTGGGTTCCCTACTTGGGGCACGCCCTGGATGCCGGCATCGCCACCCTCTTCGCCGGGGAGATCATCGAGGGCTGTAAGTACGCCACCAACCCCCCGGTGGACGACCTCTGGCTGGGGGCCGCCGACGACGTCATCATGCGCGAGCGCGGGGTAGAGTTCGTGGACGGCACGGCACCCGGCTTCTGCGCCTTGGTGGGCCGGGCCTCCACCCCGGAGATGGCGGACCGGATAGTGGTGGAGCTCCTGGAGAAGAACCTCTACGTGTGGATCTCCGGGCACGTGGACGGCGTCTCCATCGCCGAGCAGCTGCAGCAGGTGGACCGTCAGCTGGGATGGGACACCCGTATCGTGCCCTACGGCAAGGAGATGTCCTCGGCGGTGTACTCCCTGGGCTTTGCCGCCCGCGCCGCCATGTCCTTCGGCGGGGCGCAGCCGGGCGACTTCAAGAAGGTGCTGCGTTACAACAAGAACCGTATCTTCGCCTTCGTCCTGGCCCTTGATTACGTGGACGAGCAGAAGTACGCCTACGCCGCGGGGGCCATCAACTACGGGTTCCCCACCATCGCCAACACCCCCATCCCGGACATCCTGCCCACCGGCGTGTGCACCTACGAGCACGTGGTGGGCGGCGTTCCCGAGGAGGAGATCGTCCAGAAGTGCGTGGAGGTGCGTGGGCTCAAGATCCAGATCACCGAGATCCCCATCCCCATGGCCTACGGTCCGGCCTTCGAGGGCGAGGTCATCCGCAAGGACGACATGTACATACAGTTCGGCGGCAACATCACTCCCGCCTTCGAGTACGTGCGCATGCGGGAGATGGACGAGGTCACCGACGGGAAGATCGAGGTGGTCGGCCCGGAGATCGACGACGTCAACGAGGGCGACGCCCTGCCTCTGGGCATCGTGGTGGAGGTGGCCGGGCGCAAGATGCAGGAGGACTTCGAGTCCATCCTGGAGCGCCAGATACACCACCTCATCAACGGGGCCGAGGGCATCTGGCACATGGGCCAGCGCGACATCGTGTGGACGCGCATCAGTAAGAAGGCCCAAGCAAAGGGGTTCAAGATCCGCCACTACGGGGAGATCATCCACGCCAAGCTGCTCAATGACTTCCCGTCCATCGTGGACAAAGTGCAGGTGACCATCTACACCAACCTCGAGGACGTGGAGAAGTGGCTGGCCATCGCCCGCCAGGCCTACCGCTACCGCGATGAGAAGACGGCGGGCATGACCGACGAGTCGGTGGACACCTTCTACTCCTGCACCCTGTGCCAGTCCTTCGCCCCCACCCACGTGTGCATCATCTCCCCGGAGAGGCTGGGGCTGTGCGGGGCCTACAACTGGCTGGACGGCAAGGCGGCCTACGAGATCGATCCCACCGGCCCCAACCAGCCGGTGAAGAAGGGCGACGTGGAGGACCCGGTGAAGGGCGTCTGGCCGGCGATCAACGAGTTCGTCAAGGAGAAGTCCGGCGGCAACACGCAGAGGGTGACCATGTACTCCATGATGGAGGACCCCATGACCTCCTGCGGTTGTTTCGAGTGCATCGTGGCCTTCCTGCCCATGTGCAACGGGGTGATGATCGTCAACCGCGAACACAAGGGCATGACCCCCTGCGGCATGACCTTCTCCACCCTGGCCAACTCCGTGGGCGGCGGCCAGCAGACGCCGGGCTTCATCGGCATCGGGAAGGTGTACATCACCTCCAAGAAGTTCATCTCCGCCGACGGGGGGTTCCAGCGCATCGTGTGGATGCCCAAGGAGCTCAAGGAGACCCTCAAGGAGCAGCTCCAGAAACGCTGCGAGGAGATCGGCGACCCCGACTTCATCAACAAGATTGCCGACGAGGACGTGGGCACCACCGAAGAGGAGATCCTCCCCTGGCTGGAGCAGGTAGGCCATCCCGCCCTGACCATGGAGCCCATGCTCATGTAGGCATGAGGGGGGAGGGCGCTGTGCCCTCCCCCTTTACCGGATATACAACAGGTGGGAGGACCGCTGATTTAGTAGGAAGGAGTTAGAGATGGGACTTTCGGGCTTGGATATCTTCAAGAAGCTACCCAAGACCAACTGCAAGGAATGCGGGTTCCCTACCTGCCTGGCCTTCGCCATGAAGCTGGCCGCCGGGCAGGCTAACCTCGACGACTGTCCCTATGTGACCGACGAGGTGCGGGCCGAGCTGGCCGAGGCCGCCGCCCCGCCCATCAGGGGGGTCACCGTCGGGGTGGGCGACGAGGCCTTCAAGGTGGGTGAGGAACTGGTCCTCTTCCGCCACGAGAAGACCTTCTTCAACCCCACGGTCCTGGGGGTGCTGGTCAGCGACGACATGGAGGAAGCCCGGGTGGACCAGCTCCTCAAGCAGGCCAAGGAATGCGTGCACGAGCGCGTGGGCGTCATCCTCAAGGTGGGGGCCGTGGCCGTGAAGTGCGCCTCCGGCGACGCCGGCAAGTTCAAGGCCCTGGTGGAGAAGGTGAAGGGCGCCACCTCCAAACCCCTCATCCTCATGGCCGAGGACGTTGAGGCCATGAAGGCCGCCCTCGAGGTGGCCGCCGATTCCCGGCCTCTCCTCTACGCGGCCACCGAAGCCAACGTGGAGGCCATGGGGGCCCTGGCCAAGGAGAAGGACCTCCCCCTGGCGGTGAAGGCCGATGACCTGGACAAGCTGGCCGAGCTCTCCGAGAAGCTCACCGGCATGGGGCTCAAAGACCTGGTCCTGGACCCCTCTCCGCGCACGCCCAGGGAGACCTTCAAGGACCTTGTGGCCATCCGCAGGGCGGCCCTCAACCAGAAGTTCGCCCCCTTCGGCTTCCCAACCATCACCTTCCCCTGCGAGGAGACGGACGACGAGCTCTACGAGACGGCCCTGGCGGCCATGTACATCTGCAAGTACGGCGGGATAGTCATCCTCTCCCACGCCGAGCAGTGGAGGATGTACCCCCTGCTGGTTCTGGTGCTCAACATCTACACCGATCCCCAGCGCCCCATGGCCGTGGATTCCAAGTTCTACGAGATCGGCAACCCCGACGAGAACAGCCCGGTCCTGGTGACCACCAACTTCTCTCTCACCTACTTCATCGTCTCCGGCGAGATCGAGGGGAGCAAGATACCGGCCTGGCTGGGCGTGGTGGACGTGGACGGCCAGTCGGTGCTCACCGCCTGGGCGGCGGGCAAGTTCGTGCCCGAGACCATCGCCAAGTTCATCAACACCTCGGGGATAGCCGATAAGGTGAAGCACCGCAAGCTGATCATCCCCGGCTACGTGGCTCAGATTTCCGGCGAGCTGGAGGAGGAGCTGCCCGACTGGGAGATCGTCATCGGCACCCGGGAGGCGGCGGACATCCCCGCGTTCCTGCGCCAGTTCTCCACCACCTGAGCCGGGGAGGAGAGGCCTGCGGTCTTAGGATAACCAGACGCGGTAAGAGACGAAGAACGGAGGAGGAAGGCCTAAGATGATCATCACCACGTCGAAGCCCTTCGAGGAGGTGCTAAAGGCCCTCGAGGGTGAGGACAAGGTCTTCATCGTCGGCTGCGGCTCCTGCGCCACCACGTGCGAGACGGGCGGCGAGGAGCAGGTGGCGGAGATGAAGGCCAAGCTGGAGGCCGAGGGTAAGACGGTCACCGGCACCGTGGTCTACGAGGAGGTATGCCACGAGCTGAACACCAAGCGCAAGTTCCGGGAGAACAAGGAGGCCGTGGAGGCCGCCGACGGTTTCCTGGTCATGTGCTGCGGTGCCGGCACCCAGTCGGTGCGCGAGGCAACCGAGAAGCCGGTGCATCCCGCCTGCAACACCGTTTTCCTGGGCAACATCCAGCGCCACGGGCATTTCGTGGAGAAGTGCTCCCTGTGCGGGGAGTGCGTGCTGGAGGACTTCGGGGCCATCTGCCCCGTGACCCGCTGCCACAAGGGCATCCTCAACGGGCCCTGCGGAGGCACCGACGAGGGGAAGTGCGAGACGAGCAAGGAGAAGGACTGCGGCTGGACCCTCATCTACAACCAGTTGGAGAAAATGGGGAAGCTGGACCGTTTCCGCAAGATCTACGGCCTCAAGAACTGGCAGGCGAACATGAAGCCCGGGCGGGTGATCTTCGAGAAGAAGGGCGAGGGGGGTGAGTGACATGACCCTGCTCATCAAGGAACACGCCAAGCCCTCCATACAGGAGATCCTCGAGTCCGGGAAGTTCCTGGTCACCGGGGAGATCGGGCCTCCCAAGGGCACGGACATCGACGAGATGATCGAGCACATCCACCTGCTCAAGGACAAGGTCCATGCCATGAACATCACCGACAACCAGTCCTCGGTGATGCGTTACCCGTCCCTGGGGACGGCCATCCTCATCAAGGAGCTGGGAGGGGAGCCCAACCTGCAGGTCACCTGCCGGGACCGCAACCGCCTGGCCATCGAGGCCGACCTGCTCTTCGCCTACACCAGGGGCATCCGCAGCGTGCTCTGCCTCACCGGCGATTCCATCCCCGTGGGCGACCACAAGGAGGCCAAGGCGGTCTTCGACCTGGAGTCGGTGCAGCTCCTGCAGCTCATCCGCAACATGGAGGAGGGGCGCGATTCTGGGGGCAACGAGCTCAAGGGCGGCGTGAAGTTCTTCAAGGGCGCCATCGTCACCCCGGAGGCGGTGCCCATCGAGCCCCAGATGCTCAAGTTCGAGAAGAAGATCGAGGCCGGAGCGCAGTGGTTCCAGACCCAGGCCGTCTACGACATGGACAACTTCAAGCGCTTCATGGAGAAGGCGCGCAAGATAAGCGACAAGGTTTACATCTGCTGCGGCTTGGTGCTCTTGACCAGCCCCGGCCAGATCAAGTACATGAACGCAAACGTCCCCGGGGTCTTCGTGCCCGAGAGCCTGGCCCGGGAGATGGAGGACGCCCCCAAGGAGGAGAGGCTGGCCACCGGCATCCGCATCATGGCCCGCCAGATACGCCAGTGCATAGACGAGAAGCTGTGCGACGGCGTACACATCATGGCCATCGGCAAGGAATCGGTGGTCCCCCAGATCCTTGAGGAAGCCGGGGTGGACATCACCAAGATGTGAGAAGAGGCACGGAGGGGAGGCCTCACGTCCTCCCCTCCGCAGCTCAACGTTGGTCGCCATGCGTCTCCTTGCCGGAGAGGTTCGCCGGGCGGGAACCGGAGACCCCGACGGGAAGGAGGGGGAGCGGCATCCTCGCCTAGGGCGAGAGGGGTGAGGCGCCCCTCCCCTAAGGGGCGCCGGGAACCGGTCCGGGAGTTCCATGAGGAGGGCCGAGGGTGTCCTTCCAGCCGTCTTTCACGGCTACGGCCATAGGAAGCCTCCCCCATCGTGACGCGGAGGAGGCCTGTGCGCTTACTCTCAAGTACCTAACGGAGGCGCCCGCCTGGCCCCAGTTGCCCCGTCGCGATTTCCGGGAGAACATGTACGCCCAGTACAGCGAGGGGCTGCCCGGGGTGGTGGTGGACGCGGAAGGGCGCAAGGTCTTCTGCGACACGGAGAGGGACCTTTTTGCAGAGATGGAGGAGGTCCTGCGGGCTTACCTGGAGGGCGACCTCGAATGGGCGGCCATAAGCGAGGATTACGCCTCCGGCCTGCACGCCATGCGCCGGAGGGTGGCCGCCGAGGGGAGGAGGTATCCCCTCCTCAAGGGGCAGGTGACCGGCCCGGTGAGCTTCGGGCTCACCGTGCTCGACCGGAGGAACCGGCCCATTCTCTACGACGACCAGATGGCGGAGGTGATGGTCAGGCTCCTCAACCTGAAGGCCCGCTGGATGGAGGAGTTCCTGCGGAGCGCCGGGGCCTCTGAGGAGGTGCTCATCTTCCTCGACGAGCCCTACCTGGTCTCCGTGGGTTCCGCCCTGGTCAGCGTGAGCCGTCAGCAGGTCGTGGATTCCATCCGGGGATGCACGGAGGGCTTGGACTGCCTGACCGGGGCCCACTGCTGCGGCAACACCGACTGGACGCTGCTTTACCAGGCCGGACTTGACGTGGTGAACTTCGACGCTTACGGGTACATGGAGAGCCTGGCCCTCTATCCCGAGGAGCTCTCCCGCTTCCTCGAGGGCGGGGGGATACTGGCCTGGGGCCTGGTGCCCAACACGCCCGCCGTGGACGAGGAGGAGGTCGCCGGCCTGGTGCGCCGGTTCGAGGAAGGGGTGAGACTCCTTGCCTCCCGCGGTGTGGACGAGGGCCTGCTGCGGGAGAGGGCCATGATCACGCCTTCCTGCGGGCTGGAGGGACTGAGCGAGGAACGTGCGGAAAGGGCTTACCGCCTTGCGGCGGAGGTCTCCGCGGCCCTGCGCGGGGAGGAGCCCGGCCGCCTTTCGGAGGAGGGCACATGAGGATTGAAGCGAGCGTGACGCGAGGGGATGAGGTCCGGGAAAGCGGCCATGGGGCGCGCATGCCGCGGTGGTTTCACCGACCCATACTGGCGGGAAAGGACCTCAGGGAGGTGGAGGATATCCTGCGGCACCTGCGCCTGAACACCGTATGCCGCAGCGCCAAATGCCCCAACCGTATGGAATGTTTTTCCAGCCGCACAGCGACCTTCATGATACTGGGAGGCACCTGCACGCGTGACTGCGCCTTCTGCGGTGTGCCCGGCGGCGTGCCCGATCCGCTGGACGCGGAAGAGCCCGAGAGGGTGGCCCAGGCCGCTGCGGCGCTGGGATTGAACCACGTGGTGGTCACCAGCGTGACCCGAGACGACCTCCCGGACGGAGGCGCGTCGCACTTCGCGGCCACGGTGCGGAAGGTGCGGGAACGGCTCCCGGGGGCCACCGTGGAGGTGCTGGTACCCGATTTCCGTGGCGACCTCCAGGCCCTGGGGACGGTGCTCTCCGAGAGACCCGATGTCTTCAACCACAACCTGGAGACGGTGGAGGAGCTGTACCCCAGGGTGAGGCCGCAGGCCGATTACCGGAGGTCCCTGCGCCTTCTCGAGGCCGCCCGTGAGCGGTGTCCCGAGATGCGGCTCAAGAGCGGCATCATGGTGGGGCTGGGTGAGACCCGGGAACAGTTGCGGCGCCTGTTCCGCGATCTGGCGGGCACGGGATGTGATATGCTCACCATCGGCCAGTACCTGCGCCCCGGGAAAGAGCAGCTCAAGGTGGAGAGGTTCCTCGCGCCGGAGGAGTTCGCGGAGCTGAAGGAGGAGGCGGAGGAGGCGGGTATCCCCGTGGTGGTCTCCGCCCCGCTGGTGCGCAGCTCCTACCGGGCGGGTGAATTGTTGGAAGATAAAGGAAAGGACGGGCGGAAAGTCGTCGACCGCAAGAACGACCAAGGAGGAAGGAAATGCTGATCATCGGCGAAAAGGTCAACGTGATGATGAAGAAGATCGGCCAGGCCATGAAGGAGTACGACAAGAAGCCCATCCAGGAGATGGCTCTTCTCCAGGTGGAGGGCGGGGCCAACTGGCTGGACATCAACCTCGGCCCGGCCACCAAGGAAGGACCGGAGCGCATGCGTTTCGTGGTGGAGGCGGTACAGGAGGTCACCGACGTCCCGCTGGCCCTGGACACCATGAACATCGAGGCCATGAAGGCCGGCCTGGAGACGGTCAGGGACCGCGAGGTGATGATAAACTCCATCTCCTCCCAGCCGGAGCGCATCGAGAAGCTCATGCCCATGGCCGTAGAGCACAACGCTTGGGTGGTGGGACTGGTCCTCAACGCCCAGGGCAACGTGCCGCGGGACGCCAACGAGAGGGTGGAGGTGGCCTACAACATCATCATGGCCGCCCAGGAATACGGAATTCCCCTGGACAAACTGCTCATCGACCCCATCGTGCTCCCCATCGCCGTTACCCAGGACCAGGTGCACGCCCTCATCGATTCCATGGACATGCTGCAGGGCGTCTTCGCCGAGTTCGACCCCAAGCCGGGAACGGTGGTCGGTCTCTCCAACGTCTCCAACAGCGTCCCCGATCCCGAGCTGTGCAGCCTGCTCAACCGCACTTTGCTGGCGGTGCTCATGGTGAAGGGCCTCACCGCGGCCATCGTGGACCCCAACGACGAAGCCCTCATGGGCGTGGTGAACAAGAACGAGGAATACCAGATCGTGGAGAAGATAGTGAAGGGCGAAGAGGTGGACGAGAGCGACCCCACGGTCGTCAAGCTCCTCAAGACCTGGCGGGTCCTCACCGAGGAGACCCTTTACGCCCACTCCTACCTGGAGCTCTAAGCGCGTGGCGCGGGCCGGAGTCGGACGACCCCGCGCTTTTTCGCCGGATTGCGGGAGCCCGCGGGGAGCGGAAGGACCGCTTCCCGGGGCTCCGCGGCCGCGGGAGGAAGGCCTCGGGTGACTGGGAGGGCGGCCCGGGGCCTTAGGTGAAGGCGGGTTGGCACCCCAAGGAGGATGGATGATGGAAGGCGATACCTGCAAGTGCTCCCAGCGTTTCGCCGACGTTGACGATCTCGAGCCCCTGCGAGAGATACTCGAGCGTTACAAGGGCGAGAAGGGAGCTCTTATACCCCTCCTCCAGGACGCCCAGGAGGCCTACGGGTACCTGGACGAGAAGATCATGCGCGCGCTGGCCAAAGGAGCGGGTTACCAGTTGAGCCAACTCTACGGCGTGGCCACCTTCTATACCCAGTTCCGTCTGCAGCCCATAGGTGAGCACCTGATCCGCGTCTGCCACGGTACGGCCTGCCACGTGGCCGGGGCGGAGCTCATCTCCGAGGAGATCCACAACATACTGGGCATCCGGGACGGGGAGACCACGCCGGATCGTAAGTTCACCGTGGAGACGGTCATGTGCGTGGGGGCCTGCTCCCTGTCGCCGATCATGATCGTGGACGAGGACACCCACGGGAAACTCAAGCCGGCCAACGTGCGCAAGGTCCTCAAGAAGTACATGGGAGAGAGTGAGGAGAGGGAAGAATGAGCGGCAACGGGAGGACCAAGCTGGTATTGGGCTACGGCACCTGCGGCATCGCCGCCGGGGCCGCCGCGGTCAAAGAAGCCCTGGAGAGGGAGCTCTCCGTGGGGGACTACGACCTGGAGCTGGACATCGCCGGCTGCATGGGCTTCTGCTTCCGGGAACCCATCGTGGAGGTCTTCTACCCCGACGGCAAGGCGGTGGTCTACGGGGACCTGACCCCCAAGAAGGTCCCCCAGCTCCTCCAGGCGGCGGCCTCGGGCGAGATATTGGAGGACTGGGTGGTGCGCCGCAGCGACGACCCCACGGCGAGCGAGGGCGATTTCCTGGCCAACCAGCACCGCATCGTGTTGCGCCACTGCGGAAAGCTGAACCCGGAGAGCATCGAGGAGTACATCGCCATGGGAGGTTACGAGGCGGCGCGAAAGGCGCTCACCACCATGACTCCCGAGGAGATAATCGACGAGGTGAGCAAGTCGGGGCTGCGGGGCCGCGGGGGGGCCGGTTTTCCGACGGGGACCAAGTGGGGCTTCGCCCGCAAGGCCAGGGGTGACCAGAAGTACCTGGTGTGCAACGCCGACGAGGGCGACCCTGGCGCCTTCATGGACCGTTCCGTCCTGGAGGGCGACCCCCACGCGGTCATCGAGGGCATGATCATCGCCGGATACGCCATCGGGGCCACGCAGGGCTATATCTACTGCCGGGCGGAGTACCCCCTGGCCCTCAAGCGCCTGGACATCGCCATCGCCGCCTGCAGGGAAAGAGGTTTCCTCGGGGAGAGGATCTTCGGCACCGACTGGAATTTCGACATCAAGATAAAGAAAGGAGCCGGAGCCTTCGTCTGCGGGGAGGAGACGGCCCTCATCGCCAGCATCGAGGGCAAGCGCGGCATGCCCCGGCCTCGTCCTCCCTTCCCGGCCAACGAGGGCCTGTGGGGCAAGCCCACGAACATCAACAACGTGGAGACCCTAGCCGCCGTGCCCTGGATAATCGCCAACGGGGGCGAGAAATACGCCCAGCTGGGGACGGAGAAGAGCAAGGGCACCAAGGTCTTCTGTCTGGCGGGTAAGGTGCGCCGCAGCGGCCTGGCCGAGGTCCCTATGGGATATACCCTGCGGCAGGTCATCTTCGACGTGGGCGGGGGCGTGCGCGAGGGAAAGGAGTTCAAGGCCGTGCAGCTGGGAGGGCCGTCGGGAGGTTGCCTTCCCGCCAGCCTTCTGGACACCCCGGTGGATTACGAGGCCATCACCGCCACGGGAGCCATCATGGGCTCGGGGGGCATGATCGTCGCCGATTCCTCCACCTGCATGGTGGATCTGGCCCGTTACTTCCTCTCCTTCACCCAGGCGGAATCCTGCGGCAAGTGCGTGCCCTGCCGCCTGGGCACCAAGCGCATGCTGGAGATACTCACCCGCATATGCGAGGGGAATGGGGAGCCGGAGGACCTGGAGAGGCTGGAGGTACTGGCCGCGGACATCAAGGCTGCCAGCCTTTGCGCCCTGGGGGGCACGGCCCCCAACCCGGTGCTCACCACCCTGAAGTACTTCCGCAACGAGTATGAGGACCACATCTTCAGGCGCAAGTGCACGGCGGGAGTGTGTCCCGCCCTGATCACGGTGAAGATAAACCAGGAGGTATGTACCGGGTGCGGCGCCTGCGCCAGGATATGCCCGGTGGAGGCCATCTCGGGGGAGAAGAAGGAGCCCCATTCCATCGATCCCCAGGTGTGCATCAGGTGTAAGCTCTGCCTCAGCCGGTGCCCGGAAGAGGCCATCTACGCGGAGTGAGGAGGTCGGGATGGAGCAGGTACGCTTGAACATAGACGGCGTGGAGGTGACCACCACCCCCGACCGCACCATCCTGGAGGCGGCGCGCGAGGTGGGGATACGCATCCCCAGCCTCTGCTACGACCGGCGCATGGACCCCTTCGGGGCCTGCCGCATATGCATCGTGGAGGTGGAGGGAGCGCGGGGTCTCCTCCCCGCCTGTGCCACCAGGGTCACGGACGGGATGGTGGTGCGCACGAACACGGAGGAGCTGCGCCGCATAAGGCGCACCATCATCGAGTTGCTCCTCTCCGACCATCCCCGGGACTGCATGACCTGCGAGAGCGCCGGCAATTGCGAGCTGCAGGACCTGGCCTACGAGTACGGGGTGAAGGAATCGCGCTTCAGCGGAGAGCAGCACCATTACGAGGTACTGGCCGACAACCCCCTCATCGAGAGGGATTACGACAAGTGCATCCTCTGCGGGCGTTGCATACGCATCTGCCGCGAGGTGCAGGGAGTGGGGGTTTACGACTTCGTCAATCGCGGCTTCGAGGCCGTGCCCGGGACTCCCTACAACCGTCCCCTCACCGAGACGCCCTGCGAGTTCTGCGGGCAGTGCGTGTCCACCTGTCCCACCGGGGCCATCATCTCCATCCCCTCCAAGGGCAAGGGCCGGCCCTGGCAGGTGGAGAAGGTGCGCACCACCTGCCCCTACTGCGGCTGCGGGTGCCAGATCGACCTCCATGTGCGGGACGGGGAGATCATCGAGGTCTCCTCGCCGGTGATGGTGGGGCCGGGGCAGGGCAACCTCTGTGTCAAGGGGCGCTACGGCTACGCTTTCGTCCACCATCCCGACCGCCTCACCACCCCCTTGATAAGGAAGGACGGCGAACTGGCCCCGGCTTCCTGGGAGGAAGCGCTGGGGATGGTGGCCGACCGCATCCGGAGGGCTTTGGACGACAAGGGACCGGACAGCGTGGCCTTCCTCAGCTCGGCGCGATGCACCAACGAGGAGAACTACTTGTTGCAGAAGCTGGCCCGCGCGGTGGTCGGCACGAACAACGTCGACCACTGCGCTCGTTTATGACACAGCTCCACGGTCGCCGGTCTGGCGACGGCTTTCGGGAGCGGGGCCATGACCAACTCCATCGACGACCTGGAGAGGGCGGAGTGCATCCTGGTCATCGGCTCCAACACCACGGAGGGGCATCCCATCGTGGGCCTGCGCATAAAACGCGCGGTTATGAAGAACGGCTGCAAGCTCATCGTCGCCGAGCCGAGGCACATACGTCTCTGCTATTACGCCGACCAGTGGATCCGCCACCGGCCGGGCACGGATGTGGCCCTGCTCAACGGGATGATGAACGTCATCCTGGCCGAAGGGCTGGCGGATGAGGAGTTCATCCGCGAGCGCACGGAGGGTTTCGAGGAGTTCCGAAAGGTGGTGGATCAGTACCCTCCGGAGAGGGCGGCGGAGATCTGTGGGGTGGACGCGGAGGACATACGGCGAGCGGCCCGCACCTTCGCGAGCGCCGCTTCCGCGGCCATAGTCTATGCCATGGGCATAACCCAGCATACCACCGGCGTGGACAACGTCCTCTCTCTGGCCAACCTGGCCATGCTCACCGGCAACCTGGGCAAGGAGGGCGCGGGAGTTAACCCCCTGCGGGGGCAGAACAACGTGCAGGGGGCCTGCGACATGGGTGCCCTGCCGGACGTTTTCACGGGTTATCAGAAGGTCTCCGATCCCCAGGCCAGGGAGAAGTTCGAGAAGGCCTGGGGTGTGGATTACCTACCCGGCAACCCGGGCCTCACGGTCATGGAGATGATGGACGCCGTCCTGCGAGACGAGGTCAAAGTCCTCTACATCATGGGCGAGAACCCGCTCCTCTCCGACCCGGACATCAGGCACCTCAAGGAGGCCCTGGAGAGGGTGGACTTCCTGGTGGTCCAGGACATCTTCCTCACCGAGACGGCGCGTTACGCCGACGTGGTGCTACCCGCCGCCTCCTTTGCCGAGAAGGAGGGGACCTTCACCAACACCGAGCGCCGCGTGCAGAGGGTGCGTAAAGCGGTGGAGCCCCCCGGCGAGGCCAGGGAGGATTCCTGGATCATCGCTCAGTTGGCGGCCCGGCTGGGCTTCGACATGGGGGACGTGTCCGCGGCGGCGGTCATGGAAGAGATTGCCAGCCTCACCCCCTCCTATGCCGGGATCTCCTACCGCAGGCTGGAGGAGTCGGGCGGTCTGCAGTGGCCGTGCCCTTCTCCCGACCATCCCGGGACCCCTATCCTCCACGTGGAAAGATTTACCAGGGGAAAGGGGAAGTTCAGCCCCGTGGAATACAGGCCACCGGCCGAGGAGCCGGATGCCGATTACCCGCTGGTCCTCACCACGGGGAGGCTGCTCACCCACTACCATACCGGTTCCATGACCCGCCGCGTGGAGCCGCTCAACGAGCTGGTCCCCGAGAACCGGGTGTGGATAAACCCGGAGGACGCGGAGAGGCTGGGGGTGGCCGCCGGAGATGAAGTGGCCGTCGAATCCAGGCGGGGAGCCATAAAGGTGAAGGCCAGGGTGACCGAGAAAGTGCCTCCGGGTGTGGTCTTCATCCCCTTCCACTTCGGGGAGTCGCCCGCCAACGCCCTGACCAACCCGGCCCTGGATCCCATCGCCAAGATACCGGAATACAAGGTGGCCGCCGTGCGCATCGTGACCGGGAAAGCCATGGAGGGCCTGGAATACGTTTCCGCCTGATGCGCCGGTGGGGGGGAAGGAAGGGACTGGGCGATGCGTTTATCCCCGGCGGATTGGATGGTAGAATAGTAGCCGACCGTGGCGCCAAGGAGCGAACGGCGTTTCGGAGAGCGAAGTTCCGAAAGGGGCCTCTTGGAGCGGGTAAAGACGGGAGAGATGAAACATGAATCTATACCAGAATCTCGTGAGGACGACGGAGCGCGATCCCGACGCTACGGCCCTCTACTTCGGGCATGAGACCATCGCTTACGGCGAACTCCTGTCCCGGGTCAACCGGCTGGCCAACGCCCTTCGCGAGCTGGGTATAGGGGAGGACTCCAAGGTCGCCATCCTCTTGCGCAACGTACCCGAGTTCGTCATCTCCTACTATGCCGCGCTGGCCCTGGGCGCTGTAGTGGTGCCCCTCTGCTACATGTGCCTGGCCGAGGAAGTGGAGAAGATAGTCTGCGATTCCATGGTGGAGACCCTGATAACCAATTTCGAGTTCAACGACATGGTCAAGGAACTGCAGGGCTCCATGTGCTCGCAGATCAGCCGCATCATCGTCAGCGAGGCTCCGGAACTGGAGGGGGTAATCCAGTACGAGAAGCTCCTGGAGAGCGGCTCCGACAGCCTGGAGGGCGTGGACCGTTCCGAGGACGACGTGGCCGTCCTCCTCTACGCGCCCACCTCCTCCAAAGTGGTCCGGGGGTGCATGCTGACCCACGGGAACCTGGACTGGAACGCGCGCACGGTGGCCAGGCTCAACAAGCTGACCAGCGACGACGTGGTCATGGGGGTCCTGCCCTTCTTCGCCGCCTACGGCCAGAGCTGCGTGATGAACGCCTCCATCTACGCCGGGAGCAGCGTGGTGCTTCACGAGTCCTTCATACCCGGGGAGGTCCTCAAGTCCCTGCAGCACGAACAGGTCACCGTCTTCTTCGGCGTGCCCACCATGTACGTGTACATCCTCAACCACCCCCTCATCTACCAGTACGATCTGAGCTCGGTACGCCTCTGGGTCTGCGGGGGAGCCCCCTTCCCGCGCGAGGTCATGGAGCGCTGGAACAACGAGCTGGGAGCCCGCATCTACGAGGGTTACGGGCTCACCGAGGCCGCCCCGGTGGTCTCCATGCAGCCTCTGGAGGGGCCCTACAAGATGGGTTCCATCGGCGTGCCTCCGGAGGACGTGGAGGTCAAGGTGGTGGACGATGAGGGCAAGGAGCTGGAGAGGGGTGAGGTGGGTGAGCTCATCGTCCGCGGCCCCAACGTGATGAAGGGCTACTACAACAAACCGGAGGAGACGGCCAAGGTCCTGAAGGACGGGTGGCTGTACACCGGAGATATGGTGTACATGGACAACGACGGCTATCTCTTCATCGTGGGGCGCAAGAAGGACCTCATCATCCGGGGTGGCTTCAACATCTATCCCCGCGAGATAGAGGAGGTCCTGGTCTCCCACCCTCTGATCTCCGAGGCCGCGGTGGTGGGCGTACCCAACAAGTACCTGGGCGAGGAGGTCAAGGCCTACGTGAAGCTCAAGCCCGGCTCCAACCTCACCGAGGAACAGGTCCTCGAGTACTGCGAGGAGAAGCTGCCCTATTACAAGACGCCCAAGTTCGTGGTCTTCGTCAAGTCCTTCAAGAAAGACCCCTCGGGCCAGATCCTCAAGGACCTCATCGAGGAGGAGAGCTGAGGGTAACCCGGCAAGGCTTGCCCGGCGAGTCGCCACACGGAGGCAGTACCGCGCCCGTCCGGAGATGGGACCGGAGGGCGAAAGCCCGGAGGCCAGCCGCGGAGTTTCCCCATTAGGCCCACGTGTATAATTGGGGCATGCAGGGTTCCTTGGTAGACCGGGTGCTGGATTTTTTCATGCCCCTGTTCTCCTACTGGGGTTACGCGATAGTCTTCGCCGGGGTCTTCCTGGAGAGCCTCTTCCTCACCGGCTGGATCGCGCCCGGCACCACCGTTCTCCTCCTGGGCGGGTTCTACGCCGCCCACGGGGAGCTGAACCCCTGGCTGGTGCTCCCCACCGCCGTGGTGGCGGCCCTCCTGGGAGACCTGGTTGGCTTCTTCGTCGGGCGCCGGATGGGCAGGGACCTGATGCGGAAATATCGGGACCGGCCCCGGATCATGCGGGGGATGCACAGGGGCCAGGCCTATTTCCGCCGTCACGGAGGCCTCACCGTACTTCTCGGAAGGATGGTCTCCGGTGTGGACGCGTTCATCCCGGTGACCGCAGGGCTCAACCGCATGTCCCTCGGCGCCTACCTGGGTTTCGACATCCCGGGCATCGTCCTCTGGAGCGCCCTCTTAACCTCGCTCGGGTATTTCTTCGGCGCCCACTGGAGGACCATAGACCGCCTCTTCGACGCCCTGGGCTGGGGGCTCCTGGTCCTCTTGGCCGGCATAGCCGCTTCCTGGTACCTTGTCCGGCGGAGGAGGGTCCGCCGCGCCGCCTGAGCGCTCCTCGTGTCGCATTCATCGCACGGGGGCATGTCCTCATCCCTCTTTCCGGGGGGAGGGGGTCGTCCGGTAAAAAGGAGAAGGAGGCCCGCGCGCTGAAAAATCCTCGCAAAAGAGCCTCTCCCGTAGGTGTCGGGGGGAGCTGGAGGGCGTTTTGCGAAGAGTTGGAGCCCATGATAAAATATCGCCAATTTTAGGTGTCTCAGCGGGTTTCGGTCCAGACTTCGGATGAACATCGGGAGCAGGGAATTGACCGGTGGTGGCGCGTTTCGGAGCAAGCTTCTCCTCTTCTTCCTGCTCCTCCTCTTCTGGATAGTGCTCACCGCATCACTGGCCCTTCACGAACTGGTCATGGGGGCGGTGTGTTCGGCTTTCGTGGGAGCCTTGACCGTCTCCCTGCTGGGGAGGGCCCTCGACGCGCGAATTACCCCCTCGGTCCTCTTGCGCCTCCCGGTATTCATGGTCCGCCTGGTATGGGAGATCATCAAGGCCAACATCGACGTGGCCAGGATCATCCTCAATCCGCGCCTCCCCATCGACCCGCGCATCGTCGAATACCGCACTTACCTTCCCGGGGACCTGCCGCGAACGGTGTTCTCCGATTCCATCACCCTGACCCCGGGGACGGTCACCGTGGAGCTGCGCGGCGACCTGCTCAACGTGCACTGCCTGTGCCCCTACCACGAGGAGGGGCTGGCCGGACTGGAGAAACTGGTGGCCTGGCTCTTCCAGGTGAAGAAACCCGAGGTGGAAGAAAATGGATGAATTCCTCACCGCCATCGCCCTGATCATCGGCCTCAACGCCTTCATCTGCCTCTACCGGGCCGCGGTGGGTCCCACCACCCAGGACCGGGTGCTGGGCGTGAACATCGTGGGGACCAAGACCCTGGTGGTGGTCATACTGGTCACCTACATCCTGGCCGAGAACTACTTCCTGGACGTGGCCATCGTCTACGCCCTGCTCCTCTTCGTGGTCACCGTGGCCCTGAGCCGCTACCTGGAGGCCGAGGGCTGGAAGGAGGTGCCTTGAGGATGGCCAGGGACATCGTGGCCGGGATCTTCTGCTGCACGGGCACATTCTTCTTCATCCTGGGGACCACCGGGCTTCTGCGCATGCCCGACCTCTTCACCCGGTTGCACCCCTCCACCAAGTGCGACACCCTGGGGGCCTGTTCGGTTATCGTGGGCATGGCCGTGCACAACGGGTGGTCCTGGGACCTGCTCAAGCTGGTGTTCATCGCCTGTTTCCTTCTCCTATCCAGCGCCACCTGCGGACACGCCATCGGGCGTTCCGCTCTGCGCCGCCACATCCCCTACTGGAAGAAAAAGGAAGTTAAAGAAGATGGGCACGGCGCTTAACCTCGTACTCATCCTCCTCCTGCTGACCACCGCGGTGCTGGCGGTGACCGCCCGCGACCTCCTGGCGGCGGTGATCATCTTCTCCGTCTACAGCCTGATCATGGCCCTCATGTGGCAGAGGCTGCAGGCCCCGGACCTGGCTCTCACCGAGGCCGCCGTGGGAGCGGGGGTGACCACCGTCCTCTTCGTCATCGCCATCTTCAAGACGCGGAGGAGGGAGGAGGAATGAAACGCGTCGCCGCTCTCCTCTTCATTGCCGCCCTGGCCGTGCTCCTGCTCTACGTGGTTTCCCGCATGCCCCCCATGGGGGACCCGGAGACCCCCACCGCCACCCACGTCATCCCCCGCTATCTGGAGAAGGCGGAGGAGGAGACGCACACGGTGAACGTGATCACCGGCGTCATCCTCAACTACCGCGGGTACGACACCATGGGGGAGGTGACGGTGATCTTCTGCGCCCTGGCCGCCGTCCTGGCCGTGCTGGGTCGGGAGAGGAGGGGCGTCATCCACGGTTTTGTGGACCGCTCTGAGGTCCCCTCCTCCACCATCGTCCGGACCATGGTACGCTTCATCGTGCCCTTCATCATCCTCTTCTCCGTGTACACCATCCTCCACGGCGAGACCTCCCCGGGCGGCGGGTTCCAGGGAGGCGCCATCATCGGGGGGAGCATGATCATCTTCACCACCATCTTCGGGCTCTACGAGTCCTCGAGGAGGATTCCACTCAAGGTACGCGCTCCCCTGGAGGGGGCGGCGGTGATGGGTTTCTTCCTGGTGGGCACGCTGGGGCTCGTGGGCGGGGGGAACTTCCTCACTTACGCTTGGCCACGAGTGGCACAAGACCTTCACCCCTCGCTGGTGGTCTGGCTGACGGTGCTGGTCGAGGTGGGCATAGGGCTGGGAGGGGCCATGGTACTCACCTCCATACTCTTCGCCATGATCCGGGAGGAGGAGGAGATTGCGACTGTTTCATAATTACCATTATGCGGCGGCCATGCTCCTGTTCTGTCTGGGGCTGCACACGGTCATCGTGCGCCGCAACATCATAAAGAAACTCATCGGCCTGAACATCATGGAGACCTCCGTCTTCTTCTTCTACATCTCCCTCGGCTACCTTGACGGGGGGATCGCCCCCATCCGCGTCGGTGGTGCCGATCCCGCCCGCATGGTCAACCCCATCCCTCAGGCCCTCATCCTCACCGGCATCGTGGTGGCGGTGAGCGTCACCGCCCTGGCCCTCTCCATGGTCATCCTCCTCTACCGCCAGTACGGCACCCTGGACGTGGACCGGCTCATGCGGGAAGAGGAACCCGAAGCGGAAGAAAGCGGGAAGGAGGACTGAGGGTGGGGGCCTGGAGGCATTTCCCGATCTTCATGATCACCGTGCCCCTGTTGGGGGCGGTCCTCCTGCCCTTCTTGGGTTACGCCAAGGAGAGGTGGGTGCCCTATGTCGCCCTCCTGCCCCTGGGAGCCTCGACCCTCCTGGGTATACTCCTCATTGGCCGCATACCTTCGGGAGGATACCTCAGCTATCACATGGGAGGCTGGGAGCCGCCCTTCGGTATCGAGATACGCCTGGACTACGTGGGGCTGTTCCTCATGCTGGTGGTGTGCGGGATAACCTTCCTGGCCCTCATATATTCGCGGCGTTATATTGACAAGGAGGTTAGCCCCGGAAGGCGGACCGCCTATTACGTGCTCTACCTGCTCATGTCCGGCGCCATGCTCGGTTTCGTGGCCACCGGGGACATCTTCAACCTCTTCGTGTTCATGGAGATCCTGGCTCTCTCCTCCTATGCTCTGGTGGCCATCACCGGCAACCGCAACGCGGTGCGCGCCGCTTTCAAGTACATCCTTATGGGTGCGCCTTCCTCCATCATCGTCCTTCTGGCCATCGGTTTGCTCTATTCCGTCACCGGCACCCTGAACATGGCCGACCTGGCGCGGCGCATCGCGGAGTCGGGATACACGGAGGTGCTCATCGTCTCCTATATCCTCCTGGTGGTGGGCTTCGGGGTCAAGGCGGCCCTCTTTCCCCTGCACATGTGGCTTCCCGACGCCCACTCCATAGCCCCTTCGCCCATCAGCGCCCTCCTCTCCGGGCTCCTGGTGGAGGTGTGCACCTTCGCCCTGGTGCGCGTCACCTTCTCCGTTTTCACCCTGGGGGCCACCGATCTGGTGATGGGCACGGCGGACGCGGTGGGGGTCGCCGCCGCCGCGGCGGTCCTCTACGGGGGGATAATGGCCATCCTCCAGAAGGACCTGAAGATGATGATCGCCTATTCCACGGTGAGCCACATCGGGTATATATTCCTCGGCCTCACCGCCTTCACCGCGGAAGGGCTGACCGGGGCCATGTACCACATGCTGGACCACGGCCTGGCCAAGGCCTGTCTCTTCCTCTGCGCCGGCAATTTCATATACATGAAGGGGTACCGGAGGATCGAGGACCTGAAGGGGGCCTGGTCGCAGATGCCGTGGACCTGTTTCGCCTTTGCCCTGGCCTCTATCTCGGTCATCGGCATCCCTCCCACGGCGGGGTTCATCAGCAAGTGGTACCTCATCCTGGGGAACGTGGAGGGCGGGAAGTGGCTGTATGCGGTGGTGCTTTTAGCGGGGAGCATCCTGGCGGCGGTCTACTGCTTTAGGATACTCTATTACATGTTTTTCCAAGCGGGGAAGGAGGGGGCCTGGGAGGAGTCGTGGCACGATGCCCCGCCGGCCATGCTGGCGCCGGTCTGGGTGCTCTCGCTGGCCACGCTTTTCTTCGGCGTCTTCTCCTCCCTGCTCATCCCGTCGCTCCTCAGGGCGGCGGCGTACCTCCTGTAGATCGGCGTCCGAGCCGTGGGAGGCCGCCCTTTCGCGCGCGGGTCGGAAGGGTCGAACATCGAGCCGGGAATGCAGTACGGAGAGGGACGGGTCAAGAGGCGGAGGCGGGTAAGGGGGACCGAGATGGGTTTCTACGGCGGGGCGAGGAGCCATGATGGAGGCCTCCGGGTCACGTCCCGTTGCCAATCCGCCGCGGACCGGGTTCATGGGGCCGGGCTAGAGGCCCTTGCGGATACGGAGTGTATTGACGCTGCGTCTTCATGAGCGGACAAGGGGGTAGTCGATGCGAGAGAGCACCTTCTCGGCAGTACCGCTGGTAGCCATCCTGCTTCCCTGGGTATCGCTGCTGGCCATCCTCATCTTCCCGAAACGGGCGGAGAGGCTCCGGCTGTGGCTGTGTTTTCTGGGTTCGCTGGCCACCTTCGGGGTGGTGCTGTCCATGCTCCCGGGCATCCTGGACGGAAACACCTACACCATCAAGCTGGCCAGCGTGGTGGAGAGTCTGGAGATGCGCCTCACCGTGGATACCCTGGGTTATTATTTCGGCCTCATACTGGCCTTCCTGTGGATGCTGGCCACGGTGTACTCCATAAGTTACATAGACCACAAACACAACCGCTTCTTCGCCTTCATGGCCATGTGCGAGTCCTTCATCCTGGGCTGCGCCTTCTCGGCCAACATGTTCACCTATTTCATCTTCTACGAGATGATGACCTTCGGCTCCTATCCCCTTATCATCCACGAGGAGACCACCATGGCCCGCCGCGCTGGCTACAAGTACCTGGTTTACGCCATCGCCGCCGGCACGGTGCTCTTCTTCGCCATCGTGGCTCATTATTTCTGGGGCGACGGGCAGTTGGGGTTCGGCAGATACGGCGTGCTCGGCCTGGAAATGGCCTCCAGGGCCGCACTCACAGCCGTCTTCTTCACCTACCTGGCCGGCTTCGGGGTCAAGGCGGCCATCATGCCCCTGCACGGATGGGTGCCCGACGCCCACCCCGCGGCGCCTTCCCCGGCCAGCGCCCTGCTCTCCGGCGTGATCCTCAAGGCCGGCGCCTTCGGAATTATCCGGGTCTGTTTCAACGTCTTCGGCGTGGAGCTCATGCGGGAGCTGAAGGTCTACCCGGTCATGGCCGTGCTGGCCTGCATAACCATCGTTGTGGCCTCCGTCTTCGCCCTCACCCAGGACAACCTCAAACGCCGGCTGGCCTACTCGAGCATAGGGCAGGTCTCCTATATCATCCTGGGGCTTTCCATGCTAGCCCACGACGGGGCGCTGGGCGGCGTCATGCACCTCACCCATCACGCGCTCATGAAGGGTTGCCTGTTCCTGTGCGCCGGGGTCATCCTGGTGAAGACGGGGAAGAAGAACATCAGCGAGATGGCGGGCATCGGTTACCAGTTGCCCATAACCATGATCTGCTTCTCGGTATGCGCTCTGGCCATGATGGGCACGCCGCCCTCGGTGGGTTTCGTCACCAAGTGGCTTCTGGGGAGCGGTTCCCTGGAGGCGGGTTTGCCGGTATATATCGTCATCCTTCTGGTGAGCGCCCTGCTGAACGCGGCTTACTTCCTTCCCATCATCTACATGGCCTTCTTCCGGTGGGAGGGAGACGAGCTGGAGGAGCACGGGGAAAGGCACCATCCCAAGCTGGTCTTCGGCAAGGAGGCCGACCACAAGCTGGTGGTACCGGTGGTCATCCTTGCCGCCCTGGTGGTCATCGCGGGTATCTGGAGCAACGTGCCCGGCTTCCCCTATTCTCTGGTCAGCAAGGTGGTCAACGTCATATTCCGATGATGGGTAACGGCTCTCGGGCTTGGGCGGTGCCTGCAGGAACGCGAGTACGGCGGGAGAGGTTCTTGCAAAGGGGTGACAAAGGGGTGAGTCGCTGCGGTGCATGAGGAGACACTGGCCGTCCTTTCTTTCAGCTTCCTCCCGGCACTGGCTCTCCTCCTGCCGCTTGTGGGAGCGGCCGGGGCCGCGGTGGGAGGAGAGAGGAGGCCGCGCCTCCGCAACTGGTCCGCGGTGCTGAGCACCGGGTTCACCCTGGTGGTGGTGGCCTCCCTCCTGGCCCGGGTGACGGGGAAGGGGCCCGTGTACTTCGAGCTCGGATTCCTGCGCCTGGGAGAGCGCTTCTCCTGCGGGCTGGAGGTGGACGCCGTGGGGGCCTTTTTCGCCCTCTTCGCCTCCATCCTGTGGTTCGCGGCCTCGCTGCACGCTTTCCGCTACATGGACCATGAACACAAGCGCACGCGTTTCTTCATCTTCATGCTCCTCACCGAGAGCGCCACCCTGGGGGTCTTCATGGTGCAGGACTTCTTCAGCCTCTATCTCTTCTTCGAGGCCATGGGATTCTTGGCCTACCTACTGGTCATCCACTCCGAGACCCCCCGGGCCCGGGCGGCGGCGGCCAAGTACATGGGCATGACCGTCATCGGCGGCCTGAGCCTCATCGGGGGCGTGTTCCTCTACTTGGGATACGCGGGAACCACCTCCTTCCGGCCCCTCATGGAGAGCGCCTGGCTGACCGGGCCCTTCAAGGTGGCCGCAGTGGTCATGCTCATCGCCGGCTTTGGGGTCAAGGCGGGCATGGTGCCTCTGCACGTCTGGTTGCCCGACGCCCACCCCGCGGCACCCTCCCCGGCCAGCGCCCTGCTCTCCGGGGTCATGATCAAGGCGGGGGCCTACGGCATCTTGAGGACGGCGCTCAGCTTCTTGCAGTCCCCCGTGGCCCACGGGGCGGAGGGGCAGGCTGCGGCGGGACACGGAGTGGAGGCGGCCGTCCATGCCGCGGGGGGTCTGGCCGCCGATGTGCGCATGCTGGGGTTCGCCGTCATCTGGATAGGCGTGACCACCATGTTCCTGGGCATGCTCCTGGCGCTGGTGCAGAGGGACATCAAGCGCACCCTGGCCTATTCCAGCGTGAGCCAGATGGGGTACATCCTCTTCGGCGTGGGATGCCTGGGGTACTTGGGCGCCGAGGGGGCCATGGGCATGGGTGGGAGCCTTTACCATATCATCAACCACGCTTTCTTCAAGGGATGTTTCTTCCTGGCCGCGGGTTCGGTCCTCTTCTGTGCCCACGAGCTGGACATGTTCAAGCTGGGCGGGCTCTGGAGGCGTATGCCCCTCACCACGCTCTTCTGGTGTATCGCCGCTTTGGGCATCATGGGTATCCCCCTGGGCAACGGTTTCGTCTCCAAGACCCTGCTCCACCATGCCATACTCGAATCCCACCACCTGGCGGAAGGCGCACGTCTGGCCACCGCGGGTTGGGTGAAGGCGGCGGAGACGATGTTCATCATCACCAGCGGAGGCACTATCGGATATATAACCAAGATGACCTATTACACCTTCTTCCGCAGGCCGGACCCGGAACATGCCTCTCATCTGGAACACGTCCGGGAAGCCCCCGCATGGATGCTGGCCGGCACCGGGCTGCTCGCGGCGGGGGTCCTCTTCAACGGGCTTTTCCCGGGCCTCCTCATGCGGCGGCTGGTCGGGCCGGCTGCGGGCACGGTGCCGGGCCTCGAGGCCCTTTACGTGGAGCACCTGGCGCATACCACCATATTCCTGTGGTCCAATATCAAGGAGATATTCGTGCCTCTGGCCATCGGACTGAGCGTCTTCGTCCTGGGGGCATGGCCGGACCTGTTCCGGGTGCGCAGGAGGGGCCCGGACCTCTTCCAGTTGCGCCTGCCCCGCTGGCTGGGAGTGGATTTCTGGTACCTGGCCGCGGCGCGCGGCTCCTTGAGGCTGCTCTTCTGGGGAAAGAGGAACTACGCGCCGGTGAAGGAGAACGTGGTCGCCCTGTGCAGGAGAGGCGCCGCGGCGGCCGTTCATGCCGTGAGGGAGGTCGTATATCCCTCGCTTACCACTCGTCCCGCGTCATGGGTGAGCCGGCAAGCGTTGCTGCTTTACGGAAACGCGCGCAGGGAGCTTCTGCCCCGTATCCGCGAGTACCAGGGAGACATCGCCGTGGGCGCCCTGGTCATCGCCGTGTCCCTCACCCTCTTTTTGATCATGCGCCTGATGTGAAAGAATGACCGGTGTGGAGGAGGCCATGTGGCCATGTTGGGATTGACGGCAACCGGCAACCTGGGACGGGACCTCTTCGCGGCCTTCATCGCCGCCTTGGTCGGTGGGGCGGTGCTCCTCTACGCCGCGGCCTCCGATCTCTTCGACCTCAAGCTGTTCAAGTTCGACCCCTTTTCCCTGCGCTATCCACGGGAGGCACGCATCGAGTACTGGTACGTGCGCGCTGCCAGAAAGTTCCAGGCTTTTCTGGCAGGTGGGGGCTGGAGCTACGCCAAGTTCAAGAAGCGGGCCAAGGTGACCTTCAAGAGGGACTGGAGGAAGTTCAGGCGAGAGGCGCGCCGCATGCTGCCCGACGCCGCCCGGCGGCTTAACCGGGACATAGCCCTGGGAGCGCTGGCCATCGCCGTGACCCTGGTGGCGCTCTTGATCATGAGGCTGGTCTGAGGGGTCGGCGGTCAGGGTGGCGCCGTCGGGAGGATTGCCCTTTGCCCCGCCGGAAGGCCGGTCCCTGATGGCGTTGGGGATGCGTGATGCAGGGTGACACGGCCTTCGCGGTATGGGCAGGGCCGGGAAAAGGTCTGGGCAAGGGCATGAAGGTCCGTGGTGGAGGAGAGAGGAAGGCAGTCGGCCGGTGAGGGATGGACATGGAGAAGCGGTTTGGATGTTTCTCCTGTGCGGGTGGGAGATGCGGCGCCGTGAGAAGGTGTGAAGAAAAGATGAAAGGGGTTCGGGGGACCAATAAAGGGATGACATGGAGGGTGAAGAATGCTTAGGAAAACATCGGTCCTTGTCCTGGTCGTCGTCCTGCTGCTTACGGTCGGCCTTTCCACGGCTCGTGCGGAGGCGGCCGAATCCGGAGAGGGCGAGAAGAGCAGTTCGGTGAAGTTGGTGGTGACCATCGCCGCCATCTGGCTGGCCATCATGGCCGCGGTGATCACCGTGGTTGTGGTCACCCGCCGCAAGGCGGGTGAGGAGGAAAGGCAGAGCAAGGAGGGATGAGGCTCGTGCCCTGACGGTTCCTGACGTCTGGTCCGGCCGGGTTGCCCCCATGGCCTTGCGAGGAGCGAGTGGGGCTCCTCGGAGGATGAGCTCGCAGGCCCACAAGCTTAAAGTTCTTGTCTGGAACGAGATGCGCATGTTCTCGAGGTCCCAAGGAGGTAGGAAATGAGCGAGAAGCAGTTCGGAGCGGCGCGGTGGTTGACCGCTCTGGCGGTGATCTTCATACCTCTGTCCATCATCATCCTCATCTCCGGTTCCTGGCTGGCCAACTTCACCTCCAACCAGTGGACGCGTTACCTCCTGTTCGCCTCCTGGGTCTTCATGACCCTCTCCACGGTCCTGGGGGTGGCGAACATGGTGAGCGGCGCAGGGGAGGAGTCGTCTCCCCTTCCGGACGTCGCCGGTGATGCGGGCATCGGGGAAGAGGAGGGAAGGGAGTCGGAGCCCCTACTCTCCTCGAGGGCCGAACCCAAGGGTCAAGAGGTGGAGCAGTCCTTGCTGCTGGGGCAGGTCTCGTGCTTCCTTTTGGGTCTTTTTCTTTACGTGGCCTTCATATCCTGGATGGTCCTGCCGAAGATCGGCCTTTCCGGCCTCTGATCCCCGCGGATGAGGGAATACATCCACCGTTTCTACCGCCGGCAGATGCGGGCGGAGGGCCTGGTTTCCTTCCAGGTGAGGCTGAAGGAGAGCGACCTCTTCATCTGGGCATTGCGAGACCTGCGCGAGGAAGCCCTCGATTCGCTGACCCGGCATCGCTCCCTCCTTGAGGAATTCATCGCCCGCCAGCCCCTTTTCGCCGCCACCTTCCGTCCTTATGCGGTTCCCGTGGAGGCGCCGGAGATAGTGAGGCGCATGGCGGAAGCAGCGGCTCGCGCCCACGTGGGCCCTATGGCCGCGGTGGCCGGGGCGGTCGCGGAGATGGTGGGCCTGGACCTCTTGCCTCTATCGCCGGAACTGATGGTGGAGAACGGTGGAGACATCTTCCTCAGCTCGAGGTCGGAGAGGCGCATAGGGATCTTCGCCGGCGAGTCCCCGTTCAGCGGGCGCCTGGCCCTGGTGGTGGCGCCCACTCCTCCGCAGGGGTTGGGGATCTGCACCTCTTCGGCCACCGTCGGGCCTTCCTACAGCGCGGGGGCGGCTGATGCCGCCCTGGTGGTGGCGGAAAGCGCCAGCCTGGCCGACGCCGCGGCCACCGCCCTGGGTAATCGGGTCAAGTCGCCGGAGGATATGGAGGAAGCCCTGGCCTACGTGGCCGGCCTGGAGGGCGTGACGGGATGCCTGGTCATCATGGGAGACAGGCTGGGAGTGAGGGGCGACCTGAGGCTGGAGAGGGCCGGGTAAACGTAAGGTGGTGCCTTGCCCCCGGTGGCTTTGACGCGGCCGGCGTTCAAGAGGCAGGTGGCAAGCGGAGGATCCCCTCTCCGGTGGAGGCGGACGGCGAGGTCCGAGTCCGATGACGCCTTTCTCCAGGAAGGAATTGGAAAAGAGGTTGGCCGTCGCCCGCGGCCTTCATCCGGCTCCACAAGTCGTCCCGACGGATATGGCCCCGTATGCGGCTTAATCCCGTCTCCCTCGAGAGCCGTTCCCCAAGAGAGCGTCTCTTCGCGTTGCGAGCGCTGCAGGGCGCCGCTCATGTTGTATAAAATTAAATGGGTACCACGAATTAGGCAGGGGGGTCAGCGATGAGCCTGGATAGGGAGAAGGCGGAGAAAAGGGCGGAGGAGCTGCGCCGGGAGCTGAACTACCACAACTACCGTTATTACGTTCTCGACGAACCGGTCATCAGCGACGAGGAATACGATCGCCTGATGCGCGAGCTTGTGGAGCTGGAGGAGAGATACCCGGAGCTGGTGACCCCCGATTCACCCACCCAGAGGGTAGGCGCCCCTCCCGCGGAGGCCTTCCAGCCCGTGCAGCACCGAGCGCGCATGATGAGCCTGGACAACGTGTTCGACGAGGATGAGCTGCGAGCCTTCATCCGCCGCGTGGAGAACCAGGTGGGGAAGACGGATTACGTGTGCGAGCTGAAGATAGACGGAGCGGGTATCGCCCTCACCTATGAGGACGGGGTCTTCGTGCGCGGGGCCACGCGGGGCGACGGGGTGACCGGCGAGGACGTCACCGCCAACCTGCGGACCATCAGGTCTCTTCCCCTGCGGCTCCTGGGGGAGCGCCCGGTCCCCTACCTGGAGATAAGGGGCGAGGTCTTCATGCCCAAGGAGGCCTTCCTGGAGCTCAACCGGCAGAGGGAGGAGGAGGGGCAGCCCCCCTTCGCCAACCCGCGAAACGCCGCCGCCGGCTCGCTCCGCCAGCTGGACCCCCGCATCACCGCCTCCCGCAACCTGGACCTCATCTGCTACGAGATTGGTTACGTGGAGGGGCGGGAGTTCCGCACCCACCGCGAGGTCCTGGAGCAGATAGCGGACTGGGGGTTCCGCGTGAGCGAGCACTGGAGGCCCGCCGACGGGGTGGAGGAGATCCTGGAGTTCTGCCAGTACTGGATAGCCAGGCGGGACGAGCTGGCCTATGAGGTGGACGGCGCGGTCATCAAGGTCAATCCCCTGGAGGCGAGGGAGAGGCTGGGGGCCACGAGCAAGGCTCCGCGCTGGGCGGTGGCCTTCAAGTTCCCCGCCGAGGAGAAGAGCACCCGCCTTCTGGACATCGTGGTCAACGTGGGCCGTACCGGAGCGCTGACCCCCACCGCGGTGCTGGAGCCCGTCTTCGTGGGCGGCTCCACCGTCTCCCGGGCCACCCTGCACAACGAGGACGAGATACGCCGCAAGGGGATAAAGATCGGGGACGTGGTCCTGGTGCACAAGGCGGGGGACGTCATCCCCGAGATCATCAAGCCCATCGTGGAGTTGCGTGACGGCACGGAGCGGGAGTTCGTCATGCCCGATCGCTGCCCGGCCTGCGGCGGGAAGGTTTACCGCCCGGAGGGGGAGGTGGTGGCCAGGTGCGTGAACGTGGACTGTCCGGCGCGCCTCTTCGAGAGCCTGCTCCATTTTGCCTCCCGGGGGGCCATGGACATCGAGGGGTTGGGTCCGGCGACCATCCGGGAGCTCATGGACAAGGGTTACGTGCGTTCCGTGGAGGACATCTACTACCTGACCGAGGAGCAGCTGTACACCCTCACCGGTTTCAAGGACAAGTCGGTCTCCAACCTCATGAACGCCATCCGGCAGAGCAAGGAAAGGCCGCTCTCGCGCCTGCTCTTCGCTCTGGGCATCCGACATGTGGGCGCCCACGTGGCCGAGTTGCTGGCCAGGCGCTTCAGGAGCATGGAAGAGTTGGCGCGGGCCGGGGTGGAGGAGCTGCTCTCCGTGGAGGAGATCGGCCCCACCATCGCCGAGAGCGTGAGGGCCTTCTTCGACGAGCCGCGCAACCTGGAGCTCATCCGGCGCCTCAGAGAGGCCGGGGTGAACATGGAGGAGAAGGTGGAGGAGGGGCCGCGGCCCCTGGAAGGATTGACCTTCGTGCTCACCGGGGCTCTCTCCTCCATGACCCGGGAGGAAGCACGGGAAGCCATCGAGGAGAGAGGGGGAAGGGTGAGCTCCAGCGTGAGCCGCAGGACGGACTACGTGGTGGCCGGCACCGACCCGGGCAGCAAGTACGATAAGGCCCGCGAGCTCGGGGTGAGGATAATCGGCGAGGAGGAGTTCTTGGCCCTCCTTCGGGAGTAGTCGCGCGGATGGCTGGGGTATATCATGGGACGGGGAGCGGGAAGCCCCTTCTTTTAAGGGAACGTAGGCGGTAAGGAGAACGGAGGGCAAGTGGATGATCACGGAAAGGGACGTGGAATACGTGGCTTGGCTGGCCCGCCTGGAGCTGACCGCCGAGGAGAAGGAACGGTTCGCCAGGCAGCTCGGGCAGGTGCTGGAGCACGCGGAGAAGATAAAATCGCTTGACACCTCGGACGTAGAGCCCACCTCCCACGTGGTCCCCCTGCGCAACGTCATGCGGGAGGACGTCGTGGAGCCGGGGCTGACGCAGGAGGAGGCCCTCTCCAACGCTCCCCGTCGCCAAGGAGGGTACTTCGCCGTGCCCAGGATCATCTGAGGTGGTGGAGAGGCCGGTGAGCCCCATCCTGCTCCTCGCCACCGCCGTGGTCCTGGCGGGAATCGCGGTCTGGTTCCGCATCCGGAGTGGAATCAAGGGGGAGACCGGTCTCTGGTTCCTCCTCTGGCTCCTGGCCGCCGCCCTGTCCGCGATATCCTCCGCCGTCTCCTGGTGGGTGGAGGACCGGACGGTCAGCCTGTCGTTCTCTCAGGCCACCTCGGTGCTGGTGCTTTCGAGCTCCTTCTTCGTCTTCCTCTTCGCGCGTTCCTTCAGCCGGAACGTGGATTACAGGGCCTATTTCTGGTCCCTCCCCCTGCAGCTGTCCGCGGCCGCCGTGCTGGCCAACGGGGAGGACATGCTCTGCCGGAGGAGCAAGGCGTGGATCCCGGACAACTCATCTCCGGCGACATGGATCGTGGCCGCCGCGCTCCTCCTCTATTCCCTTCTGGCCATCTATCACATCGCCGCCCTCCTGAGGGAACTGCGCCGTGAGGGCCACCGCCGG
Organism: Candidatus Solincola tengchongensis; assembly: GCF_015711935.1. Taxonomy (NCBI): domain Bacteria; kingdom Bacillati; phylum Actinomycetota; class Candidatus Geothermincolia; order Candidatus Geothermincolales; family Candidatus Geothermincolaceae; genus Candidatus Solincola; species Candidatus Solincola tengchongensis. The sequence continues at coordinate 27,732 of NZ_JACVJJ010000108.1, read as the reverse complement.
GAGACCCAGAGGATGGGTATCATACTGGCCGCGCTGCTCATCCTCTTCTACGCCAACGTCTTGGGGGGCGTGCTGGGGGCGCAGGGGTGGTGGGAAGCCCGTGTCCCGCTTGTGGAGCTGGCCAGCCTCGTGGGTGCCCTGGTACTGGCCTGGGGGGTGGCGGGTAGGTGGTGGGGCCGGGAGGACCTCGGCCGAGAAACGGGATAGGAGGGAAGGGCCGTGGGGGGAACCACAGGAGCGGCGCGTCCATCCGCCGCTCCGAGGAGAGCGCGGAATCGGGTGGGAAGCGCTCTGGCCACAGGATACGTTTACGGGTTCCATGACGCGTGAGAACGGAGGTCGCGGAATAGATGGTAGAGCTGTACGAAGCCCGGGCCTGGGAGCTGAGGGAGATGCTCCGACGCAGGGAGGTCTCCGCCGTGGAGATCCTCCGCGCGGTGCGGGAACGGGTTCGGGAAGTGGAGGAGCGCGTGCGCTCCTACATCACGCTGACCCTCGACGAGGCGGAGAGGGCGGCTCTGGAGGCGGATGCCGCCCTTGCCGAGGGACGGGATCCGGGCCCGGCGGCTGGGATACCCATGGCGGTTAAGGACGTGCTCTGCACGCGGGGCATACTCACCACCTGCGGGTCGCGCATCCTGGAGAACTACGTCCCGGTTTATGACGCCACGGTCATCGGCCGTCTGCGCCGTGACGGCCTCACCATGGTGGGCAAGGCGAACATGGACGAGTTCGCCATGGGTTCCTCCACGGAGAACTCCGCCTTCGGCCCCACCCGCAACCCCTGGGACCTGGAGAGGGTGCCCGGCGGTTCCAGCGGCGGATCGGCGGCGGCAGTGGCCGCCGGGGAGGCCATCTGGGCCCTGGGCTCGGATACCGGCGGCTCCATCCGCCAGCCGGCCTCCTTCTGCGGGCTGGTGGGGCTGAAGCCGACCTACGGGTTGGTATCCAGATTCGGGCTAGTGGCCTTCGCTTCCTCCCTGGACCAGGTAGGGCCCATAACCCGTGACGTGCGGGACTGCGCGTTGCTCCTCTCCCTCATCGCCGGGCACGACCCGCGGGACTCCACCTCCCTGCAAGTGGAGGTCCCCGATTACCTCAAGGCCATGGAGGGAGGCATCGAGGGAATGCGGGTCGGGGTGCCCAGAGAGCTCATGCAGGAGGGCCTCACGCCGGGAGTGAGGGAATGCATGGAGCGCTGCCTGGCCATCTTCCAGGAACTGGGAGCGGAGGTGGAGGAGGCCGGGCTGCCTCACCTGGACTACGCTCTGAGCGCCTATTACATCATCGCTCCCGCCGAGGCCAGTTCCAACCTGGCGCGTTACGACGGGGTGCGCTACGGGCTGAGGGTCGAAGGGGAGGACATGTTGGAGATGTACGGAAAGACCCGGGCCCGGGGCTTCGGGGCCGAGGTGAAGAGGCGCATCATGCTGGGGACCTACGCCCTTTCCGCAGGGTATTACGAGGCCTATTACGGACAGGCCCAGAAGGTGCGTACCCTCATCCTGGGGGATTTCCGGAAGGCCTTCGAGCGCTACGACGTCCTGGTTAGCCCCACCTCGCCCACGCCGGCCTTCCGGCTGGGGGAGAAGGTGGAGGACCCGCTGGCCATGTACCTCTCCGACGTGTGCACCATACCGGTGAACCTGGCGGGCATCCCCGCGGTGAGCATCCCCTGCGGCCTGGAGGACGGGCTGCCCGTGGGCCTGCAGATAATGGGCAAGGTGCTGGACGAGGCCACCCTGCTCCGCGTGGCTCGGGCCATGGAGGAGGCCATAGGTTTCCGGGAGAGGCCCCCGGCGGGAAGGGGGGTGGGGTGATGGGCGGATACGAGGCGGTCATCGGCCTGGAGATCCACGCCGAACTGAAGACGCGCTCCAAGATGTTCTGCTCCTGCGACGCCTCCTTCGGCGGGGAACCCAACACCAAGACCTGCCCGGTGTGCCTCGGCCTTCCGGGCGTCCTGCCGGTGCTCAACCGAAGGGCGGTGGAACTGGCCGTGCGCCTGGCTCTGGCCCTAAACTGCCGGATAGCCGAGAGGTGCATCTTTCACCGCAAGAATTACTTCTATCCCGACATGCCCAAGAATTACCAGATATCCCAGTACGACCTTCCCCTGGGCGTCGGCGGGTACCTGGACCTGGAGACGGAGGAGGGGGCCTTCCGGGTGGGGATCACCCGGGTGCACATGGAGGAGGATACCGGGAAGACGGTGCACGCCAGCGAGAGCGGCCGTATCCACGGCTCGGAGTACAGCCTGGAGGACTTCAACCGCGCCGGGGTGCCCCTTTTGGAGATCGTCACTGAGCCGGACATCCGCACCCCGGAGCAGGCCCGCCTCTTCATGCAGGAGCTGAAGAGCATCATGGAACACCTCGAGGTATCCGACTGCAAGATGGAGGAAGGGAGCCTGCGCTGCGACGCCAACGTCTCCCTCCGGCCCAGGGGCTCCTCAGAGCTGGGGGTCAAGACGGAGATAAAGAACATGAATTCCTTCCGCGCCCTCTACCGGGCCCTGGACTACGAGATAGCGCGGCAGAGGGAGGTACTGGAAACCGGAGGGGAGATAGTCCAGGAAACCCGCCACTGGGACGCGGACGCCAACGTGACCACTCCCCTGCGCACCAAGGAGTACGCCTACGACTACCGCTACTTCCCGGAACCCGACCTCGTGCCCCTCGAGCTGGACCGGAGCTTCATCGAGGAGGTCCGGTCGTCCCTCCCGGAGCTGCCGGCGGAGAGGAGGCGGCGTTTTAGGGAGGAATACGGGCTGCCCGCCCACGACGCCGTCCTGCTCACCTCCTCCAAGGCCATGGGGGATTACTTCGAGGCCGCCGTGGCCGCCGGTGCGCCGCCCAAGGCGGTGAGCAACTGGATGATGGGGGAGATCTCCGCTTTCCTCAACGCGAGGGGGCTGGAGGTGAACGACCTCAAGGTGACCCCGCAGCGGCTGGCGGAACTGGTCGCCCTGGTGGAGAAGGGCACGGTGAGCGTGACCATGGCCAAGGCGGTGCTGGAGGAGATGCTGGAGAGCGGCCGTCCTCCCCTGGAAGTGGTGGAGGAGAGGGGCATGGCCCAGATAAGCGACCGCGGGGAACTGGAACGCCTGGTGGAGGAAGTGCTGGAAGAAAATCCCAAGGTGGTCGAGGATTACCGGAAGGGCAAAGGGAAGGCCCTGGGATTCCTGGTGGGGCAGGTCATGCGCCGGACGGGGGGGCGGGCCAACCCGCAACTGGTGAACGAGATACTGGCCGCCAGGCTCAACGAGGGAGGTTGACCGGCAGCACGGCGGCACATACGGAAGCGGGGCGACCTGTCGCACGATGCCGTGTTACCCGGGGACCGCGTGCCATGCGGCGGTAGGTAAGCCCGCACATGTACGGAGCGGTAGAGAGGGCTCCCTCCCCACAGGGTCTCGGCAAGGGGGGATCGGTATCCGAGGTTGGGGAGGACGGTGAACGCACCCCTCGATAAGCGGAGGAGATGTGGGATTGGAAGACGTAAGACGCTGTCCGCGCTGCGGGAAGGAAGCACGGGAAGGGGCATCCTTCTGCGTGGCCTGCGGTGCCGGCCTCAGACCGAAGGAGGGAGATGAGGCGGCGGAAGACCATGGGCGCGTAGCGGCGGAGGCTGAAAGGGCTCCGTCGCCGCCTCCCCGCCCCCCGGAGGTTGAGCCGGTGAAAGTTCCGGCCCCCCGGGGGAGGAAGCGGCTGGCTGTGGTTCTTGGAGTCGCCGGGGCAGTCTTGATGGCGGCGGGAGCCGTGGTCCTGACCCTTTACCTCACCCTCTGGAGGGGAGGGGAGGGCGGGGTCGAGGACCCGGTATCCCTGGCCCGCAAGTACATGCGAGCTTTGGAGGAAAAGGACGTAGAGTCCTATCTCGATTGCTTCGCCGAGAAAGACCTCTCCACAGGGGACAACGTCATGCTGGAGAACCTGGGCCTCGACCCTCGAGACGTGCTGGGAATGGCTTTCCGGATCATGGAAGCGGATTTCCGCGGCGTCGCCCTCCGGCTGGAGCATGAGTACGACGGCCGGGCCTCTGTGCTCACCACCTCCGGGACCCTGACCATATCCTTTTTCGGGGTGGAGGAGGAGAGGGACCTGGGCAGGGAACCCCTGCGTTTCGACATGAAGCGGGAGGGAGGTAGGTGGTACCTCACGGACGACCCGATGCCCAGTCCGGCCATGCCCGAGTCCTTCCGTGGCCCGGAAGACTGGGAGACGGATCTCCAGGGCTTCGGCCTCCCCGACCACTGGAAGGAATTTCCTGGAAGAGAGGACCTCGAGAAACTGCGGGAATGGTGGCGGGAGATGCAGGAAAGGCTGGAGGAGGAGATTCCCGGGGACACCGCTGTCTGAGCCCGCCGAAAGCGGTCGCCGTCCGGGAAACGCCGCGGCGCCGCTGTTTATCTCTTCCGCCCGCAGCCGATGTCATCTCTTCCGCCGGCAGCCGATGGAGGGATGGAAAGAAAGCGGGGCATTGCCCCGCTTTCCGATGCTCTGCCTTTAAAACCTTTTGATCCGACCGGCCGGAGTCCAACGGCGGGAACGCCCGGCGTTCGACCGGCCGTGTCGGGCCAACGGTTCAGCCTTCCTCGGAGACCAGCTTCTCGTAGGCCGCGGCGTCCAGGAGGTCGTCCACCCCGGAAGGATCGCCGAGCTTCACCTTGACCATCCAGCCCGCGCCGTAGCAGTCCTCGTTGATGATCTCCGGAGCCTCAACCACTTCCTGATTGACCTCCTCGATGACCCCGTTCACCGGGCTGTAGACATCGGACACCGACTTCACCGACTCGATCTCCGCGTAGGGCTCGCCGGCCTTGACCTCCGTGCCCACTTCGGGGAGCTCGAGGAAGACGATCTCGCCCAGCTGGTCCTGGGCGTAGTAGGTGATGCCCAGGGTGGCCATATCGCCCTCGATCCTGGCCCAGGCGTGCTCGGGATGGTACTTCAGATCCTCCGGGTACATCAGTTTTCACCTCCAGTCCTTTCCGTCACGACGATGCAATCATATCCCAACCCTCTTCCGGGCGCCACATCTTTTTGGCGTGGATGTGCGTTCAAGCCCGGAAAGGGAGGTCATCCACTTGCGCCCTGCGGACCTCCGGACTATTCGCGCAATGCCGGGCTTCCGGTGCTCCGGTAAGGGTTCCCACCGGAGGCGCTCCGCGGCACTGCGGTTCGCGGGTGCCTCCCCCGGCCGCCGCTCGGCTTACTTGCGGGCGGGAGCGGCATGGATGGCCCGCTCGTGGGCCGCCTCCGCCGCCTCCATGATGGCTTCGGCCAGGCTGGGATGGGCGTGTACCGTGCGCCCCATAGCCTCGGCGGTGACCCCCATGCGTATGGCCAGGGCGACCTCGTGGATGAGGTCCGAGGCGTGGGGTCCCATTATCTGGCAACCGAGCACCTTGTCCGTGGAAGCCTCCACAACCAGCTGGACGAAACCCTGTCCCTTTCCCATGGCCAGGGCCTTACCCAGCCCGCCGAACATGAAGCGCCCTATGCGCGTCTCGATGCCCCGCTCCTCGGCCTTGGCCGGGGTCAAGCCCACGCTGGCGATCTCCGGCTCGGTGAAGATGCAGGCCGGGACGACGTCATAGTCCATCCTGGAGTCCAGCCCCATGGCGTTCTCCGCGGCGCACATGCCCTCGAAGGAGGCCACGTGGGCCAGGAGTATGCCTCCCACCACGTCGCCGATGGCGTAGACGCCGGGGACGCTGGTCTCCATGCGCTCGTTGACCACGATCTCGCCCCTCTTGCCCAGCTCCACGCCGATCTCCTCCAGGCCCAGGCCGGAGGAGTTCAGGGAACGGCCGATGGAGACCAGGAGCTTCTCCGCCTCCAGGACGTCGCCGGTGGAGAGCCGGGCCTTGACCCCGTCGGGACGGTATTCCACCATCTCCTCGATGGTCACCTCGGTGAGTATCTCGATGCCCTTCTTGTTGAGGATACGCTTCATCTGCTGGGAGATGCGCTCGTCCTCGGTGGGCAGGATGCGGGGCATGAGCTCCACCATGGTCACCTTGGTCCCCAGGGCGTTGTAGATGGTGGCGAACTCCGAACCCACCACCCCGCTGCCCACGATGATCAGGGACTTGGGTATCTCGGTGAGCTCCAGGCCCTCCGTGGAGGTGAGGATGGCCGGCTGGTCGAAATCGAAGGTGGGAAGCCGGGCGGGCTCCGAGCCGGTGGCGATGATCACCTTCTCCGTCTCGATGACCTTCTCCCCATCCTCGGACTCCACGACGACCCGGTTGGAGGAGGCGAGCCTTCCGGTGCCCTTGACCACCTCCACCTTGTTGGCCTTGAGCAACTGGGCGATGCCGTTGCGCAGCTGGGCGCTGACCTTGTCCTTGCGCTCCACCATGGCCTTGAGGTCGGGAACGGGCTCGCCGACCTTGACCCCGTACTCGTGGGCCTCCTTTATGGTCTCCACCACTTCGGCGCAGGCCAGCATGGCCTTGGTGGGAATACACCCCCGGTTGAGGCAGGTCCCTCCCAGTAGGTCCTTCTCCACCAGGACCACGCCGCTTCCCAGTTGGGCCGCCCGGATGGCCGCCACGTAGCCTCCGGGGCCTCCGCCGATGATCACCAGTCTGGCCTGTTGCTTTTCGGCTGCCATGACCTCCTCCTTCGGACCTTGTTCCGGCTGACGGGAAACGTCTCTTACCGCGATGTGCGCCGCGTTGGCGTCCGGGCGCGCGTCCAAGCTATTTTATCACGGCGAAAAGGAAGAATGGCCATGTCGTGCGACCCGCGAACCCCCCTCCACGGCTGCGGGGAGAAGCCGAAAGGCCGGTTTCGCCGCACGGCGGGGTTGGGATGGGACCCGCTACGCGGGTGGACGATGCGGTGGATGAGATATTTGGAGCACGTAGCGTTCCAGTCTTTTGAATATTTGGAGCACGTAGCCTTCCAGCCTTTTGACCGGGCACCTGCGATCCCGCTCCCGCGACCTCCCCTATCAAATGCCCGTGCGACTCGCTGCGCCGTGCTTGCCGCATGTGGGGAAGGAGGCAAAGCGGAGAAAAAAGACCGGCAGGGCGTCTTGATGTCCGGTTTCCGGGTTTGAAGGCCCCTTTTCCGGTCTTGGAGGAAAGGTGAGGCGCCAGGGCCCAAGCCCTCTTCCAGAGGGATACCCTGGGAATGGATGGCGGTTTTCTGACCCGCCGCCGACGGACCCGGGATATGTCGAAAAGCGCCCGGAAACGAGCTCTTGGCAAAGAGAAGCCCTTCGTGAATAATGTTGGGGAGCGCCCCGTGACCCTACGGGGCGGCTAGAGGAAGTAAGAGACCGGAGGACGCGAGGATGGGTCTCACCATCGCCGAGAAGATCTTCTCCGCCCACCTGGGGCGAGAGGTCCGCGCCGGGGAGCTGGTGGTGGCCGAGGTGGACTTCATGATGGGCCAGGACGGCACGTCGCCACTGGCCATACAGGCATTTCAGGAGATGGGGGGCCGCCGGGTACGCCATCCGTCCCGGGTGGCGCTGGTCATCGACCACAGCGCCCCCAGCCCACTGGAAGGAGTTTCCAACCTGCACGCCATGATGCGCAGGTTCGCCGCCGAACAGGGGGTGGGGCTCTACGACGTGGGGTGCGGGGTATGCCACTGCCTCCTCCCGGAGCAGGGGCACGTGGTCCCGGGGGATATAGTGGTGGGCGCGGATTCCCATACCACCACCTACGGGGCCATAAACGTCTTCTCCACCGGAGTGGGCTCCACGGACCTGGCCGCGGCCATGCTCACCGGCAGTCTTTGGTTCAAGGTGCCCGAGACCCTCAGGCTTGAGCTGCGGGGAACCCTGGGCCCCGGTGTGTATTCCAAGGACGTGGCCCTCTTTCTGGCCGGAAGGCTCACCGCCGACGGGGCCACCTACCTGGCGGTGGAGTACGGGGGCGAGGTGATCTCTGCCCTCTCCGTGGAGGCCCGCTTCACCATCTCCAACATGGCCGTGGAGATGGGAGCCAAAGCGGGGCTCATGGAGGCGGACGAGAAGGCCATGAGATGGCTCTCCGGGAGGGCTTCCCGGACCCCCCGCCCAGCGTCACCCGACCCCGACGCCTCCTACCGCGAGGTGCTGGAGTTCGACCTCTCGGACCTCGGCCCCCAGGTCGCGGTGCCTCACCGGGTGGACGACGTGAGGCCGGTGGAGGAGCTGGAAGGCCTGCCCATCCAGGAGGCGGTCATCGGGACCTGCACCAACGGGAGGCTGGAGGACCTCGAGGAGGCGGCGCGCATCCTGGCCGGGAGGAGGGTGAGTCCGGAGGTCCGCCTGGTGGTGGCCCCGGCGTCGCGCCAGGTGCTCCTGAGGGCCATGGAGAGGGGCATCATCCAGAGGCTGGTGGAGGCGGGGGCGGCCCTGGTGACCCCCGGATGCGGTCCCTGCGTGGGGACCCATAACGGGGTGCCCGCCGACGGAGAGAACGTCATCTCCACCGCCAACCGCAACTTCAAGGGCCGCATGGGGAACGCCAACGCCTTCATCTACCTGGCCAGCCCGGCCACCGTGGCCGCCAGCGCCGTGGCGGGAAAGATAACCGACCCCCGGCGCATGCTGTGAGGAGAGGAGCGGACATCTGGAGATGGCGGAGAACATGGTCTTGAGGGGAAGGGCTCACGTCTTCGGGGATGACGTGAACACCGACTACATCATCTCCGGCAAGTACAAGTTCAAGACCCTGGACATGGACGAGCTGGCCCGCCACTGCATGGAGGACCTGGACCCGGAATTCGTGAGCAAGGTGCGCCCCGGCGATCTCATCGTCGCCGGGGGGAATTTCGGGTGCGGCTCCTCTCGGGAGCAGGCCCCCCTGGTCATAAAACATGCCGGGGTGGCAGCGGTGCTGGCCCGTTCCTTCGCCCGGATATTCTTCCGCAACGCCATCAACAAGGGATTGCCGGTGGTGGAGTGCGACACCTCGGGAATCCGGGACGGTGACGAGCTGGAGGTGGACTTGGGCGGGGGCCGGGTGGTGAACCTCACGCGGGGGACCACCCTGGACATCGTGCCCCTGCCTCCGGTGATGATGGATATTTTAAGGGAGGGCGGGCTGACCTCTTATCTGAGGAGGCACGGCGGTTTCCGCCTATGAGAAGGCGCCCCGGGGCTTGCGGCGGAGAGGCGGAAAGGAGCCCCTCTCCCGGGCGCAACGTTCGGCATCGCAGCGTCGGAGCGGCGCATGGGCTGTATGGACTTCCGGCCGGCCGGCCGGTTGGGGAACGGAGGTAGGGTATGGCTAGAAGGGTGACCCTCATCCCCGGCGACGGGGTGGGACCGGAGATAGTGGAAGCCTGCCGGAGGGTCATCGAGGCCGCCGGGGTCTCCATCGATTGGGATGTCCAGGAAGCGGGCGCGGGAGTTATGGAAAAATATGGCACACCACTCCCGACCCACGTGCTGGACTCCATCCGGGCCAATGGGGTAGCCCTTAAAGGGCCTATCACCACCCCGGTAGGCTCAGGGTTCCGCAGCATAAACGTGGCCCTGCGCCAGGAGCTGGACCTCTATGTCAACCTGAGGCCGGCCCGCAGCATGGAAGGTGTTCGCTCTCCTTATAGGGATATAGACCTGGTGGTGGTGAGGGAGAACACGGAGGACCTCTACGCCGGGATAGAGCGAAAGGTGGACGAGGACACGGCGGAGAGCGTCAAGCTCATAACCCGCCGGGCCTCGGAGCGCATCTGCCGTTTCGCCTTCGAGTACGCCCGGCGCGAGGGGCGGCGCAAGGTAACCGCCGTGCACAAGGCCAACATCCTCAAATTCACCGACGGCCTCTTCCTGGAGACGGCCCGGGCCGTGGCCGCCGAGTACCCGGACATCGAGTTCGAGGACCGCATCGTGGACAACATGGCCATGCAGCTGGTGCAGAAACCGCACATCTACGACGTGCTGGTGATGCCCAACCTGTACGGGGACATCATCTCCGACCTCTGCGCCGGGCTGGTGGGGGGGCTGGGCGTGGCTCCCAGCGCCAACATCGGGGACGAGATACAGGTCTTCGAGCCGGTGCACGGAAGCGCCCCCAAGTACACGGGCATGAACAAGGTCAATCCCACGGCGCAGATCCTCTCCGGGGTGCTCATGCTCCGCCACATAGGGGAGGCGGAGGCCGCGGAACGGATCTACCGAGCGGTGGCCGAGGTCATCCGGGAGGGGAAAAGGGTCACCTACGACCTGGGAGGGGACGCCGGCACCTCGGAGATGGCCGACGCCATCATCGAGAGGCTGTGAGGCGGCGCGGCGAACGGTGTCCTTCCCGGACCCTGAAGAGCCTTCCAAAAAGGAACGATGGCCTCCCCGAGGACGGAAACGCCGCTGCGGCCACTAGAGAACTTACCCGGGAAGGTTCCGTCCGAATCCACGGATGGGGAACACTTCTTCTGCCACACTGCGACGTCTGCGGCTCCGAGTCAAGGCCCCGACCTTTCGGAAGGCGCTCCAGGGTTGGTTGAGGCTCGGGAGCACCCCTCCCTATAGCCTCCTTATATATACCGGCGGAAAAAGCTGGTCGGCCGAGGCTGCCGTATCGTCCCGGCAGGCGCTTTCGGGTTATTGACATATAGAGACACAGAGAGTACCACCCCGTCATTCCGAAGGAGCAAGCGTACGGGACGATAGTGGCGATCCCACGATGTTCGACCCCCAAGGCATGTTGCAGCTCTTGGCCCGGGATACAAAGGGCGTTTTATACCTTGACGGTTTCCCGCAATATCTAAATAATACAAAGAACAACCACTTTTACGTGGACTCGCGATATTTTTACCTTCTTTCCGGAGGAAAACCTTGGAACTCAGGAGCCAAGCCGTAAAGAAAGGCCTATCCAGGGCTCCCCACCGGTCGTTGCTCAAGGCCGACGGGTTCATCGACCGGGAGATAGACCAGCCCTGGGTGGGCGTGGCCTGCGCCGCCAACGAGGTGGTGCCCGGGCACCTGCACCTGCAACAGGTGGCCGAGGCGGTGAAGGCCGGGGTGCGCATGGGCGGGGGCACCCCCGTGCAGTTCGGGGTAATCGGCATATGCGATGGCATTGCCATGGGGCACGCGGGCATGCGCTACTCTCTCCCCTCGCGGGAGGTCATCGCCGACAGCATCGAGCTCATGGTCCAGGCGCACGCCTTCGACGCCCTGGTGCTCATCCCCAACTGTGACAAGATCGTGCCCGGCATGCTCGTGGCCGCGGCGCGCCTCAACCTGCCCACCGTGGTGGTCAGCGGGGGGCCCATGCTGGCCGGGAGACACGCCGGGAGGGATGTGGATTTCATCACCGTGATGGAGGCCCAGGGGGCGGTGGAGGCGGGGCTCATGGACCCCGAGGAGCTGGCCTGCCTGGAGGAGGCGGCCTGCCCCGGGTGCGGGAGCTGCGCCGGACTCTTCACCGCCAACTCCATGAACTGCCTGACCGAGGCGGTGGGGCTGGGGCTTCCCGGGAACGGGACCGTGCCCGCTCCCCACGCCCGCCGCATACGCCTGGCCAAGGAGGCCGGCTTGGCGGTCATGGATATGCTGCGCAAGGACAGGCGTCCCCTGGATATAATTACCAAATCCTCCCTGCGCAACGCCCTGGCCGTGGACATGGCCATCGGAGGCTCCTCCAACACCATCCTGCACCTCCTGGCCCTGGCCTACGAGGCGGGAGTGGACATGGATCTGCGGGAGATCCAGGAAGTGTGCGATGCCGTTCCCAACCTGGCGCGCATAAGTCCCGCCGGCGGCGGCCGCCACCACATGCAGGACCTGGACGAGGCGGGGGGCATCCCCGCGGTGATGGGGGAGCTCCTGAAGAAAGGGCTCATCGACCCCGAGGTGCCCTGCGTGGCCGCCGACCGGCTGGGGGACATCCTGGAGGGGAAGGGAACCCTGAACCCGGAGGTCATCCGGCCGGTGGAAGATCCTTACATGCCCACGGGAGGGCTGGCCATCCTGTGGGGGAACCTGGCCCCGGAGGGAGCGGTGATCAAGCAGTCCGCGGTGCCCGACAACCTGCTGCGCCACCGCGGTCCGGCCAGGGTGTTCGACGTCGAGGAGGAGGCCGTGGAGGCCATGCGCTCGGGACGCATAAAAGAGGGCGACGTGGTGGTCATCCGTTACGAGGGGCCGCGAGGAGGGCCGGGGATGCGTGAGATGCTCAACCCCACCGCCACCCTGGCGGGGATGGGCCTCTCGGAGAAGGTGGTCCTGGTGACCGACGGCCGGTTCTCCGGTGGGACGCGCGGCGCCGCGGTGGGGCACGTGTCTCCCGAGGCCGCCCAGGGGGGGCCTATCGCCCTGGTCCAGGAGGGAGACCTCATAGAGCTGGACGTCCTCGCGCGCACCATCCGGCTGGAGGTGCCCGAGGAGGTGCTCCGGGAGCGGCGGAGGGCCTGGAGTCCGCCGGAGCCGCGCATCCGGGAGGGATACCTGGCGGAATACGCGCGCCGGGTCTCCAGTGCCAGCCGGGGCGCCGTACGGTTGATTGATTGAAGGGCACCAAAGGGGTTCTGTAAATAATTACCATTAGGTGACGCAACCAGGGGTGGCGGGGAAGACTGGGTACGGGGATGGAGGGGCCCGGGAGAGGCGCAAGGGCGCGAGCATGGCCAGGAAAGGAAAAGGGCGCGGGACGCGCGTAAGAGCTGGAAGGGTCATAAGGCCTACGGGAAGGTGATGCAGTTGAAGATGACCGGGGCTCAGGCTTTGGTGCGCTCCCTGGAAGAGGAGGGCGTGGAGATCCTCTTCGGGATACCCGGAGGGGTCCTGCTCCCCGTCTTCGACGTGCTCTACGATTCCCCCATCCGCAAAGTGCTGACCAGGCACGAGCAGGGAGCCGCCCATGCCGCCGACGGTTACGCCCGGGCCACGGGCCGGGTGGGGGTGTGCATGGCCACCTCGGGCCCCGGGGCCACCAACCTGGTCACCGGGATCGCCAACGCCTACATGGATTCCATCCCCCTGGTGGCCATAACCGGGCAGGTGGCCACCAATCTCATCGGCACCGACGCCTTCCAGGAGGCGGACACCACGGGCATCACCATGCCCATCGTAAAACATAACTACCTGGTCAAGGACCCGGCGGACATCCCCGACGTGGTCCAGGAGGCCTTCTACATCGCCCGCACGGGCCGGCCGGGGCCGGTGCTCATCGACCTCCCGGTGGACGTCTCGCGGGGGGAGCTGCAGTACCGCCGCCGGGAGCACCCGGTGCTTCCAGGCTACAAACCCACCCTCAAGGGGCACAAGAAGCAGATACGCATGGCCGCCCGGGCCATACTGGAGGCGCGCAACCCGGTGATCTACGCCGGCGGCGGGGTTATCACCTCCGGTGCCTCCGCGGAGCTCCGGAAGTTGGCCGAGGAGAACGGCATCCCCGTGACCCACACCCTCATGGGCAAGGGGGCCTTTCCGGAGAGCCACCCCCTGTCCATGGGCATGCTGGGCATGCATGGCACGCGCTGCGCCAATTACGCCATGTGCGAAGCGGACCTGATCGTCGCCGTGGGGGCCCGCTTCGACGACCGCATAACCGGGAAGCTCTCCGAGTTCGCCCCCAAGGCCCGGGTCATACACATCGACGTGGACCCGGCGGAGATAGGGAAGAACGTGCGGGCCCACATCCCCATCGTGGGGGACGCCAGACAGGTGCTCAAGGACCTCAATGCCGCCATCCGAGAGATGCGTTCCGAGGTGCGGACGCCGGACCGCTCGGAGTGGAACGCCCTCATCGAGGGGTGGAAGAAGAAGTACCCCCTGAACTACGACCGGGACTCCGGGACCCTCAAGCCGCAGTACGTGGTGGAGAGGATACACGCCCTGACCCGGGGAGAGGCCATCGTGTGCACCGAGGTGGGGCAGAACCAGATGTGGGCCGCCCAGTATTACAAGGTGGAGAGCCCCAGGCGTTTCATCTCCTCGGGAGGGCTGGGGACCATGGGTTTCGGCCTCCCGGCCTCCATAGGCGCCCAGCTCGGGAGGCCCGGCGAGGTGGTCTTCGACATCGCCGGGGACGGGAGCGTGCAGATGACCATCCAGGAGCTGGCCACGGCGGTGCTCGAGGGCGCGCCGGTGAAGGTGGCCATCCTCAACAACGGGTATCTGGGGATGGTCCGCCAGTGGCAGCAGCTCTTCTATCACGGCAAATATTCATGTTCCTGCCTGGAGAGGGAGCGGACCCCGGACTTCGTGCTCCTGGCCGAGGCCTACGGTGCCAAGGGGATCCGGGTCAAGGATCCCGAGATGGTGGATCAGGCCATCCTGGAGGCCCTGGAGACGCCCTGCCCGGTGCTCATCGATTTCTGGGTGGACCCGGAAGAGAACGTCTATCCCATGGTGGCGCCGGGGGCTCCCCTCTACGACATGATCGGGGACCTGCTCTACCCGGTGGAGAAGGTTCACCCGGAGAAGGCCGAGGAGCCCTTCCTGTGAGGCGGCGAGGGGAGGCTTAGGCGATGAAACACACCTTGTCCGTGCTGGTGGAGAACAAGCCCGGGGTACTGGCCAGGGTCGCGGAGCTCTTCGCCCGCCGCGGCTTCAACATCGACAGCCTGGCGGTGGGGACCACGGACCGGCCGGATATCTCCCGCATGACCATCGTGGTGGACGTGGCGGAGCACTCCCTGGAGCAGGTCCGCAAGCAGCTGCACAAGCTCATCAACGTCATCGAGATAGTGGACCTGGACCCCGAGACCTCCGTGGCCCGGGAGCTGGTGCTGGCCAAGGTGAAGGTGGACAAGGACACCCGGTCCGAGGTCATCGAGATCGTGGACATCTTCCGGGGGAACATAGTGGACGTCTCCCCGGAGAGCATCATCGTGGAGGTGACCGGGAGTTCCCAGAAGCTGCAGGCCTTCGAGGACCTGGTACGCCCCTACGGCATCAAGGAGCTGGTGCGCACGGGCAAGGTGGCCCTGCCCAGGGGAAAGTGAGAGGAGTTCGGAGGACCGGATCGGAGCCGGGAGGTTGGAGATGGCGGAGATCTACTATGACCGGGACGCGGACCTTTCTCTGCTGAAGGACAAGACGGTGGCGGTCATCGGCTTCGGAAGCCAGGGGCACGCCCATGCCCTGAACTTGCATGATTCCGGCGTGAAGGTGGTGGTGGGCCTGCGCGAGGGCAGCCCCTCGCGGGAACGGGCCCGGGAGGCGGGCCTGGAGGTGGCCGGTATCGCCGAGGCCGCGGAGGCCGGGGATATAGTCATGATGCTCGTCCCCGACCAGGACCACCGCGAGGTCTACGAGAGCAGCGTGCGGCAGGGGCTCAAGGAGGGCAACGCCCTCTTCTTCGCTCATGGTTTCAACATCCATTATTTCCAGATCATCCCACCCAAGGAAGTGGACGTGGTCATGGTGGCGCCGAAGGGGCCGGGGCACATGGTGCGCCGCATGTTCCAGCAGGGGAGCGGTGTGCCCTCCCTGGTGGCCGTGTACCAGGACTACACCGGAAACGCGCTCCGGCTCGGCCTGGCCTACGCCAAGGGGCTGGGAGCCACCCGGGCCGGGGTCATCAGGACCACCTTCCGGGAGGAGACGGAGACCGACCTCTTCGGGGAGCAGTGCGTGCTCTGCGGCGGGGTGACCGAGCTCATCCGCGCCGGTTTCGATACCCTGGTGGAGGCGGGCTACCAGCCGGAGATCGCCTATTTCGAGTGCCTCCACGAGTTGAAGCTCATCGTGGACCTCGTCTACGAAGGGGGCATCTCCTTCATGCGCCACTCCATCAGCGACACCGCGGAGTACGGGGACATGACCCGGGGGCGGAGGATAATAACCGAGGAGACGAGGCAGGAGATGAGGCGCATCCTGGAAGAGATTACCAGTGGAGAGTTCGCCCGGGAATGGATACTGGAGAACCAGGCCGGAAGGCCGGTGTTCAACTCCCTACGCCGCAGGGATGCGGAGCACCTCATCGAGAAGGTGGGAAGGGAACTCCGCTCCATGATGAGCTGGCTGCAGGAAAAGTAAGGCTTTCCCGTCTGCGCGCCCCATGTTCGAGATCCGGGTCACAGGAAGGCTTCCAGGCCCCTCCCGGGATTCCGGTACCGGGAGAACCCTTTAGAGCAAGCCCTGTCGGACGTCCGGAAGAGGGTCCTGAAGCGAGGCGCGAGGCGGGAGGATAGAGGAAAGGGCGTGATGCCGGATGATACGCAAGGAATACCTGCTGACTCCGGGGCCCACACCCATACCTTCGGAGGTCAGCCTGGTGCAGGCCGAGCCCATCATCCACCATCGCACGCCCGCCTACACGGAACTCTTCGTGCGCCTGGTGGAGGACCTCAAGAAGGTGTTGCTCACGGAGAACGAGGTGCTCACCTTCGCCGCCTCGGGAACGGGGGCTATGGAGGGGGCGGTGGCCAACTGCTTTAGCCCCGGTGACCGGGTACTCGTCGCCGCGGGGGGCAAGTTCGGCCTGCGCTTCGCCGAGATAGCCAAAGCCTACGGCCTGGAGGTGGAGCTCTACGAGTATCCCTGGGACGAGGCCGCGGACCCCGAGGTCATCGCCCGCTACCTCAGGGAGAAGCGGGACATAAAGGGCGTTTTCCTCACCCACAGCGAGACCTCCACCGGCGTGGTGAACGACGTGCGGGCCGTCGGCGAGGTGGTGAGCGAAACGCCGGCCATCCTGGTGGTGGACTCCATAAGCGGGGCCGGGGCCCTGGAGCTGCGCACCGACGCGTGGAAGGTGGACGTGCTGGTGACCGGGTCCCAGAAGGCGTTGATGACCCCACCCGGACTGGCGGCGGCGGCGGTGAGCCCCAAGGCCTGGGAGTATGTGGAAAAGGCGGAGTCGCCGTCCTATTACTTCTCCTTCAAGAAGGCCCTGAAGAAGTACCGCTCCGACTCCCCGGAGACCCCCTTCACCCCCGCGGTGAGCCTGGTCAAGGCCATGTCCGCGGCGGTACGGCTGCTCCTCGAGGAGGGTCTGGAGGAGGCCTGGGAGCGCCACCGCGTGCTGGCGTTGTGCACCCGCGCCGCCGTGCAAGCCCTGGGCCTGGAACTCTTTCCCAAAGTACTGGAACGGGCCTACGCGGTCACCGCAGTAAAGGCCCCGCAGGGCATAAAGGGAGGGGACATCGTCCGCCACATGAACCGGATGCACGGGGTGATCATCGCCGGAGGGCAGGACCGCCTGAAGGGCAAGATTTTCCGGATAGGGCACGTCGGGTACTACCACTTCTTCGACATGGTGGTGGCGGTCACCGCCCTTGAGTTAACCCTGAGGTCCCTGGGATACCCCGCCGAGTTGGGCTCGGGCGTGGCGGCCATGGAGAGGTTATACTGGGAGTTGACGGAGGGAAAGGAAGCCCCCGGTTGAGGCGCCGCCTTGGGCCGTGGTTCCGGACCCCGCGCCCCGGGCCTTACCCGGAGGAGCGGAGCGGGCTCCGGGGCGGCCCCTGAGACGGAGGGCGGCGAGGAAGGGGCGTTCGGGACATTCGGGCGTGCGAGGGAGGCCCGAAGAGGGATAGAGCACGGAGCCGGTTACCCCCGGGGGAGTCCGGGTGAGTGCAGCCGAAGCGCCGTGGAAAGCGGCCGGCGGGAAGGGAAGGTCTTTAGAGACAGGTGCAGGTCCCGGAGAGCCGGAAAAGGAGGACGGATTTGACTCGGGTCCTGGTGAAGGAGAAGATCGCGGAGAGCGGGATAGAGCTCCTGCGCAGGGATTTCGAGGTCGACTACCTGCCGGACATGTCGCGGGAGGAGATGCTCCGGCGCATAGGTGAGTACGAGGCCCTCATCGTGCGCAGCGCCACCAAGGTGGACGCCGAGGTCATCCGGGCTGCGGAGCGTTTAAAGGTCATAGGCAGGGCCGGTGTGGGCGTGGACAACATCGACGTCGAGGCGGCCACCAAGCGGGGCATCATGGTCATCAACGCCCCCCAGAGCAACATCATCTCCGCGGCGGAGCAGACCATGGCCCTCCTTCTGGCCATGTGCCGCAACATCCCCGATGCCGTAAATTCCCTGCGCAACAGGTGCTGGGAACGCAAGAGGTTCGAGGGCGTGGAGCTCTATCAGAAGGTCATGGGCATCGTCGGCCTGGGGCGCATCGGTACCCTGGTGGCCCAGAGATGCCTGGCCTTCGGGATGCGGGTCATAGCCTACGACCCTTACATCTCCGAGGAGAAGGCGCGGCGCCTGGGGGTGGAGCTGGTCTCCAGCCTGGACGAGCTCCTGGCCCAGTCGGATTTCATCTCCGTGCACCTCCCCAAGACACCGGAGACCTACCATCTCATCAGCGACGGGGAGTTCGCCAAGATGAAGGACGGGGTGCGCATACTCAACGTGGCACGCGGGGGGATAATCGACGAGGACGCCCTCTACCGGGCCCTGGAGTCGGGGAAGGTGGCCGGGGCGGCCCTGGACGTCTTCGAGAACGAGCCGGCCACGGAGTGCCCGCTGGTGGTCCACCCCAGGGTCATCGCCACCCCGCATCTGGGAGCCTCCACCCAGGAAGCCCAGGACCGCGCCGGGTTCATGATCGCCGAGCAGGTGGCCGCGGCCCTCAAGGGGGAGTTCGTCTCCAACGTGGTCAACCTGCCCGTACCCGCCGAGGTGGACGAGACGGTGCGCCTCTTCGTGCCCCTGGCGGAGAAACTCGGCCTCCTCCTCACCCACCTTGTGGAGGGGCACGTGGACGAGATAGAGCTGGAGTACCTGGGGGAGCTGGCCAACCACGAGACCGGTGTTCTCACCGTGGCCACCCTCAAGGGCTTCTTCGAGAAGATCGTCTTCGAGCCGGTCAACTACGTGAACGCCCCCCTCTTCGCCAAGGAGAAGGGCATAGCCGTTCGGGAGACCAAGTCGGAGCAGACCCGCGATTACGTCAACCTGATAATGGTGCGCGGCCGCCGCGACGAGAGCGAGGTGGCCGTGGGGGGCACGCTGGTAGGTCTTTCCAACGCGGAGCGGTTCGTGCACGTCTACGAATACGACATCGACCTGGGCCCCTCGCGGTACATGGCCTTCTTCCGCTACGCGGACGTTCCGGGGATGATAGGTAAGATAGGGACCATACTGGGGAACAACAACATCAACATCGCCCACATGCAGGTGGGGAGGAAGAAGATCGGCGGGGAGGCGGTGATGGGGATAAACGTTGATGTCCCCATACCCGAGGAGGTCATGGAGGAGATCCGGCGCGTTCCCAAGGTGCGTGATGGAAAGTTCATCCAGCTGTGGTGATGACGGGGAGGAAGAACAGATGGCCGAGAGAATATACATCTTCGACACCACCCTCAGGGACGGCGAGCAGGCGCCGGGGATCAGCCTCAACCAGCGGGAGAAGGTGGAGATCGCCGAGCAGCTGGCCCGCCTGGAGGTGGACGTCATCGAAGCCGGTTTTCCCGTCTCCAGCCCCAGCGAGTTCGAGGCGGTCAAAGCGGTGGCCAAGACAGTGAAGGGGCCGGTCATCTGCGCCCTTGCCCGCACTGAGCGCAACGACATCGACTGGGCCTGGGAGGCCATCATGTTCGCCGAGAGGCCCCGTATCCACACCTTCATCTCCACCTCCGAGTACCATATGAAGTACCAGCTGAAGAAGACCCCCAAGCAGGTGCTGGAGCTGGCGCGCGACGCGGTGGCCTACGCCCGCAAGTACGTGGAGAACGTGGAGTTCTCGGCCATGGACGCCACGCGCAGCGACCCCAAGTTCCTCTACCAGGTGTACGCCGCGGCCATCAAGGCGGGGGCCACGGTCATCAACATCCCGGACACCGTGGGTTATGCCCTACCCGAGGAGTTCGCCGAGCTGGTGAGGGGCATCATGGAGAACGTGCCGGGCATCGAGAACGTCCTGGTCAGCGTGCACTGCCACAACGACCTGGGGCTGGCGGTGGCCAATTCCCTGGCCGCGGCCCGGGTGGGGGCGCGCCAGATAGAGTGCGCGGTGAACGGGCTGGGGGAGCGGGCGGGCAACGCTTCCCTGGAGGAGATCGTCATGATCATCAACACGCGCAAGGATTACGTGGACCTCACCACCGGGGTGAACACGAAAGAGATCTACCAGACCTCACGCCTGGTGTCCATGCTCACCGGGTACAACGTGCAGCCCAACAAGGCCATCGTGGGGGACAACGCCTTCGCCCACGAGTCGGGCATCCATCAAGACGGGGTGCTCAAGCACCGCGTGACCTACGAGATAATGCACCCTGAGGACGTGGGCCTGGTGGAGTCGGAGATCTACCTGGGCAAGCACTCCGGACGGCACGCCCTGAAGGCCAAGCTGGAGGAGATGGGCTTCTACCTGGACGACAAGGGCCTGGAGAGGGCCTTCATCCGCTTCAAGGAGCTGGCGGGGAAGAAGAAGGAGATCACCGTCAAGGACCTGGAGGCCATAGCCCTGGACGAGATCCGCACCCTGGAGGAACTCTTCCAGCTGGAGTACATGCAGTCCTCCTCGGGGACGGGGGCCATCCCCATCGCCGCCGTGAAGCTGAGCCGCGAGGGGAAGAGCTACGAGGCCACGGCCACCGGGGACGGCCAGGTGGACGCGGTATGCAAGGCCATCGCCAAGGCCACCAAGGTCAAGGCCAAGCTGGTCTCCTACCAGGTGCAGGCCATCACCAAGGGCCTGGACGCCATGGGGGACGTGACCATAAAACTGGACATCGACGGGCACGAGGTGGTGGGACGGGGTGTGAGCCCGGACATCATCGAGGCCAGCGCCCGCGCCTATATCAACGCCATCAACCGCGGCATCCAGAAGGGCCTCCTGGAGAAGAAGAAGCTGGCCCGCAAGGCCAAGGCCGTCACCCGGGGAAGGGCGGCTGCCGGGAAAGCCGGCTCCTGACCGCTCGAGATCTCGATCCGCGCGAGGGTATCATGGGTCAGACGATCACCGAGAAGATACTTGCCGCCCACGCCGGCCGCGAGGAGGTCCGGCCGGGGGAGTTGCTGAGCGTCAGGGTGGACCTGGCCTTGGCCAATGACATAACCGCCCCCCTGGCCATCGAGGCCTTCCGGAACATGGGCGCGGATAGGGTCTTCCATCCCGGAAGGGTGGTCCTGGTGCCCGACCACTTCACCCCGGCCCGGGACATCGCCGCGGCGCGCAACTGCGCCCTCCTGAGGGAGTTCGCCCGCGAGCAAGGGCTGGAGTTCTACTACGAGATAGGCCGGGTGGGCATCGAGCACGTGCTCCTGCCCGAGGAGGGCCTGGTGCTCCCCGGGGACCTGGTGGTGGGGGCTGATTCCCACACCTGCACCTACGGCGCCCTGGGCGCCTTCTCCACCGGGGTCGGCTCCACCGACCTGGCCATGGCCATGGCCCTGGGGGAAGTCTGGCTGCGGGTGCCGGAGAGCATGCTCTTCGAGTACGTAGGGGAGCTGCCGCGGTGGGTGGGGGGGAAGGACCTCATCCTGCACACCATCGGGAAGATAGGGGTGGACGGAGCGCGTTATCGGGCCATGGAGTTCACCGGCCCGGCGGTGGAAGCACTTTCCATGGACTCGCGCTTCGCCATGGCCAACATGGCCGTGGAGGCGGGGGCCAAGAACGGCATCTTCCGACCGGACGAGAAGACGCTCTCCTGGCTGGAGGGGAGAGCTAGCCGACCCTTCCAGGTCCTGGAAAGCGACCCCGATGCCCGTTACGCGGAACGGCTCACCATCGACGTGAGCGGCATGGAACCCCAGGTGGCCCTGCCCCACCTCCCGTCCAACGTGCGGCCGGTGTCCGAGGTGGGGGAGGTGGAGGTGGATCAGGTGGTCATCGGGTCCTGCACCAACGGGAGGCTGGAGGACATGGAGGTGGCCGCCTCCATCCTGCGGGGGCGCAAGGTGCACCCGCGGGTGCGGGCCATCGTCTTCCCGGGGACGCAGGCCGTCCTCCTGGAGATGGTGCGCCGCGGATTGATGGAGGCCTTCCTGGAGGCGGGGGCGGCGGTGAGCACCCCTACCTGCGGGCCCTGCCTGGGAGGGCACATGGGAGTGCTGGCCGAGGGGGAGAGGGCCGTGGCCACCACCAACCGCAACTTCGTGGGGCGCATGGGCCACCCGGGAAGCGAGGTCTATCTCTCCGGTCCGGCGGTGGCCGCGGCCTCGGCGGTGGCGGGGCGTATAGTCCATCCGGAGGAGGTGGCGGGATGAGCGGAGGGATGGTCCTGGAGGGCAACGCCTGGCGCTACGGGCGGGACATAGACACCGACGTCATCATCCCCGCCCGGTACCTCACGGCCACCACCGCGGAGGAGCTGGGAGCCCACTGCCTTGAGGACCTGGACCCGGAGTTCGTGCGCAGGGTCCGCCCCGGGGACATCATCGTCGCCGGGGAGAACTTCGGCTCCGGTTCCTCGCGGGAGCACGCTCCCCTGGCCATCAAGGGGTGCGGGGTGTCCTGCGTCATCGCCTCCTCCTTCGCGCGTATCTTCTACCGCAACGCCATCAACGTGGGGCTTCCTATCCTGGAGTGCCCGGAGGCGGTGGAGGACGTGGAGACCGGTCACCGGCTGCGGGTTGACCTCGAGGCGGGGACGGTGGAAAACCTTGACACTGGAAATAAATTCCAGGCCCAAGCCTTCCCCGACTTCATGCGCCAGATCATCTCCCGGGGAGGGCTGGTGGAATACGTGCGGGAGCGCCTGCGTGAGAGGAGGGCGGGCGACACCTGAGAGGAAGCGGAGGAAGGGACAGCGAAGACATGTATAAAATAGCGGTTATCCCGGGGGACGGCACCGGACCGGAGGTGGTCCGTGAGGGCGTCAAGGCCCTGGAGGCGGCGGCGGAGGCGGCCGGCTTCGACTTCCAGACCACCTTCTTCGATTACGGTGGAGAGCGCTACCTGCGCACCGGCCTCACCCTGACCGATGAGGAACTGGAGGGGCTGCGCTCCTTCGACGCCATCTTCCTGGGGGCCATAGGGCACCCGGACGTGAAGCCGGGCATCTTGGAACAGGGCATCCTCCTCAAGATACGCTTCGGACTGGACCAGTACATAAACCTACGGCCGGTGAAGCTCTATCCGGGCGTGGACTGCCCCCTCAAGGACAAGGGACCCGAAGACATAGACTTCGTGGTGGTGCGGGAGAACACCGAGGGACTCTACGCCGGGACGGGGGGGTTTCTGCGCAAGGGGACCCCGGACGAGGTCGCCGTGCAGGAGAGCGTGAACACCCGTAAGGGCGTCGAACGTTGCATCCGTTTCGCCTTCGAGTACTGCCGGCGCCGCGACAGGGAGCGCAAGCTCACCCTGTGCGGGAAGACCAACGTGCTCACCTACGCCTGGGACCTCTGGGAGCGGACCTTCAACGAAGTGGCCGCGGAGTACCCGGACATCGCCACGGACTACGCCCATGTGGACGCCATCTGCATGTGGTTCGTGAAGAACCCTGAATGGTTCGACGTGGTGGTCACGGACAACATGTTCGGGGACATCATCACCGACCTGGGGGCCATGATCCAGGGAGGCATGGGCATCGCCGCCGGCGGGAACATCAACCCGGAGGGGGTGTCCATGTTCGAACCCATCGGAGGCTCGGCACCCAAATACACGGGGAAGAACGTCATCAACCCCCTGGCGGCCATCTGCGCCGTGCAGATGATGCTCGACCACCTGGGGGAGAAGGAGGCCGCGGAGAGGGTGGAACGCGCCGTGATGCGGGTCTGCGAGCGGGACATCCTCTCCCTCTCCGCGGGCAAGATGGGCAAGTCCACCTCGGAGGTCGGGGATCTTGTCGTAAAATACATCCGTGAAGGTTGATTCCTCAGGACATGTCCCGTGCCCCAGCCCCGCGGCGGAGGGGAAGGAGGCCGGAAAGGACGCGCCGCAGGGCGGGCAGAAAAGGTGTCACAATCTGGTAACGGAAGGAGTAGCCTATGCCCATCCCGGAAGTGGAGAAGATCTGGATGGACGGGGAGCTGGTGGACTGGAAGGAGGCCAAGGTCCACCTTCTCTCCCATTCCCTGCATTACGGCTCGGGGGTCTTCGAGGGCATCCGCGCCTACGAGACCTCGCGCGGCGCTGCGGTTTTCCGCCTCACCGACCACCTGAAGAGGCTCTTCCGTTCCGCCGCCATCTACCGCATGCCCATACCCTATTCCCTGGAGGAGCTGGTGGAGGCCACCAAGGTGGTCATCAGGGCCAACGGCCTCAAGAGCTGCTACATCCGCCCCATCGCCTTCCGGGGCTACGGGGAGATGGGGCTCCATCCGCATGGGTCACCGGTGAACGTGGCCATCGCCGTGTGGCCCTGGGGGGCCTATCTGGGCGAGGAGGGGATAAAGAACGGCGTGCGGGCCAAGATCTCCTCCTTCCGGCGCAACGACCCCAATGCCATCCCCCCGGCGGCCAAGGCCACCGGGCAGTACCTCAACTCCATACTGGCCAAGATGGAAGTCACAGAGGCCGGGTACGACGAGGCTATCCTCCTCAACCAGCACGGTTACGTGGCCGACGGGGCGGGGGAGAACGTCTTCGTGGTGCGCAACGGCTACCTCTACACGCCGCCCATCTCCTCGGGAGCCCTGGAGGGAATTACCCGCGACTCGGTCATCCGTATTGCCGAGGACTTCGAGATACCCTTCCGGGAGAGGGAGCTGGTGAGGACGGACCTCTACCACGCCGACGAGGCCTTCTTCACCGGGACGGCGGCGGAGATCGTGCCCATCCGCGAGGTCGACGACCGGCCCATCGGGGAGCCGGGTCCCATCACCCGACGCATACAGGAGAAGTTCTTCGCCATCGTCAAGGGGCAGGACGGGGAGTACGAGCACTGGCTGGAATACGTGGACTGAGAAGGCCGTCGAGCGTTGCCGCTGGGATGTCGGCCCATCCCGTGGAGGGCGCGAGCGCTGGTTGAAAGACGCGGGCCGAGGGAATGCCGCCGTGGAGGAACCTATTGGGCGTCGTTCACCGTCCGCGGCGGAAAACCCGTTCCGTTGGCGGCTCCGGCTTCTCCCCCAAGGCTCGTCCGGAAGCGGAGGGGCGGGGGAGGCGACGAAGACCGAGCCGGCGGCCGCGGCGTTGGCCGTGGCACATGAACTGAGGAAGGCCATGACGGAGAGGACGGTAAAGCTGTACGACACCACCCTGCGGGACGGTGCCCAGATGGAGGGGGTATCCCTCTCCGTGGAGGACAAGTTGAAGATCCTGCACCGCCTGGACGAGTTCGGGGTGCACTACGTGGAATGCGGGTACCCGGGATCCAATCCCAAGGACGAGGAACTCTTCAAGCGCCTCAAGGAGGTAAACCTCCGCCACGCCGTCCCGGTAGCCTTCGGCTCCACGCGCAAGGCCATGATCGGCGCGGACAAGGACCGGCAGCTGGATCAATTACTGCGCGCCGATACCCCGGCGGTGTGCATAGTGGGGAAGACCTGGGAACTGCACGTGCGCACCGCCCTGCGCACCGGCCTGGACGAGAACCTCTTCATGATCGCCGACTCCGTGGAGTACGCCAAACGCCATGGCCGGGAGGTGATATATGACGCGGAGCATTTCTTCGACGCCTACAAGGGCAACCCCCGCTACGCCATGGACACCGTGCGGGCGGCGGTGGAGGCCGGGGCGGACTGGGTGTGCCTCTGCGACACCAACGGGGGTACCCTACCCTGGGAGGTGCAGCGCATCATCTCCGAGGTCAGGGACCGCATACCTGTGCCCATCGGCATCCATGCCCACAACGACAGTGAGTGCGCCGTGGCCGTTAGCCTCACGGCGGTCATGGAAGGGGTTTCCATGGTCCAGGGGACGGTGAACGGTTACGGTGAGCGCTGCGGGAACGCCAACCTCTGTTCCATAATCCCCGCCCTGATCCTCAAGATGGGCATCCCTGTGGTCTCCATGGAGAGCCTGGCCGGCTTGACCGAGCTCTCCCACTACGTGAGCGAGATAGCCAACATCAAGCCCGACTCCCACCAGCCCTACGTGGGCCAGAAGGCCTTCGCCCACAAGGGCGGGTTGCACGTGAGCGCGGTGATGCGCGACCCGGGGACCTACGAGCACATACGCCCCGAGCTGGTGGGCAACATGCAGCGCATAGAGGTCTCCGAGCTCTCCGGGAGGTCCACCATCATCATCAAGGGGAAAGAGCTGGGCTACGACCTCAGCCGCCACCCGGAGAAGGTGCAGGAGATCCTGGACATGATCAAGGAGATGGAGCACCGCGGCTACCACTTCGAGGCTGCCGACGGCTCCTTCGAGCTCCTCATGCGCCGGGCCCTGGGCATGCACCGGGTCTTCTTCCGACTGGAGAGCTTCCGGGTGATCATGGAGAAGAGGGAGGACGGAAAGGTGGTCACCGAGGCCACCATCAAGGTACACGTGCGCGGCAAGCGCATCATCGCCACCGCGGAGGGGAACGGCCCGGTCAACGCACTGGACAACGCCCTGCGCCTGGCCATAGGGCGGGCCTACCCGGAGCTGGAGAACATCGACCTCCAGGACTACAAGGTCATCATCCTCAACCCGGAGAAGGCCACCGCCGCTGTCACCCGGGTGCTCATCGAGACCGGGGACGGGGAGAAGACCTGGGGCACCATCGGCGTCTCCGAGAACATCATCGAGGCCTCCTGGCAGGCCCTGGTGGATTCCATCGAGTACGGCCTCCTGCACATGAAGGGGTCAGGTCTTGAATCGTGATACCCTATGGGGTATTTAACCCCTTACCGGCTCCGATACCTTTTATCCGACGAAAGGCCAAGCGTGACGAGGCGGCACCTCTCGTAAGCGGATAGATTACCGGATCATACGAAGTTAGACGCCTTATGGAGGGGGAGGGATACCTTTCGTTAACGGGATGGAGAGCAGGAGGAGACACGGTGACAAAGATCGCCAGGTATTCATATAAAGGGCACATCCGTTTCGGTATCCTGGAGGACGGCCTCCTCCACGAGCTGGAGCGCACCCCCTTCACCGGAGGAGCGAGAGAGGTCGGTTGAGGACGGGAAAGGAGGAACACCCCAACATGAAGATCGCCAGGTATTCATATAAAGGGCACATCCGTTTCGGTATCCTGGAGGACGGCCTCCTCCACGAGCTGGAGCGCACCCCCTTCACGGAGATGAAAAAAACGGGTAGCACGTATCGCCTGGAGGACGTGGAGCTCCTCACGCCCGTCTTCCCCCAGAAGATAATCGCCGTTGGCCTCAATTACCGGGATCATGCCGAGGAGTTCGGCCTGTCCATACCCGGGGAGCCGGTGCTCTTCATGAAGCCGCCCTCTTCCCTCCTTCCCCACGGTGGTGAGATAGTCTACCCCTCCATGAGTAAAAGGGTGGACTACGAGGCGGAGCTGGTGCTGGTGGTGGGGAGGGAGTGCCGCGAGGTGAGAGTGGAAGAGGCCCCTTCTTGCATCCTGGGCTACACCTGCGGCAACGACGTCACGGCGCGGGACCTGCAGGCCAGGGACGGGCAGTGGACGCGGGCCAAGAGCTTCGACACCTTCTGCCCCCTGGGGCCCTTCATCGAGACCGAGGTGGATCCCCTGGGGCTCACCGTGGAGCTGCGGCTCAACGGGGAGTTGCGCCAGTCCTCGCCGGCCTCCAACATGATCTTCTCCCCGGCGGAACTCCTCAGCTTCACATCCCGCGTCATGACCCTCTACCCGGGAGACGTGATTATGACCGGAACGCCGTCCGGGGTGGGGGAGATGCGCCCCGGGGACGTCGTGGAGGTGGTCATCGAGGGCGTGGGCACCCTGCGCAACACGGTGGTCGCCCCGTAGCGCTGAATCCTTATCATGACTCACGAAAGCCCGGGCCGTTGTCCGGATCACCGCCATGCCTCTCAGGCCATTCCTTATCAAGCCCGTCGCCTTTGCTGCC